>JALRJD010000074.1 GCA_023255165.1 Porticoccaceae bacterium
GAAAATCGTTTGCCGCCGCCTCGGCATAACAGAAGGCGTAACCATCCATTGCACTGTTATCCGCCGGCGGCACATCAATTGGCGCACGAATATCCGTCGCCAGAGTGCGACCAAGCGCCTTGAGCACGGCAACGGATTCCACCGCTGTAGTCGGCTTGGCGCTGCTAACAAGCTGCTCGACAGCCTCTGCAACACTAAGCATTTTTGACGGGGTAGCGGATGACATTACTGGCCTTTTTTGCGCACATGTTGAACAAAATTGCAGGGCTCAAAGGTGCTATCCAGTTGCTGTTTGATAATGCCATTCCAGCCGGTTTTACAGGCGCCGGTGGAACCGGGCAGACAGAAAATCGCCGTGTTATTCGATAGCCCGGCGAGGCAGCGAGACTGCACAGTAGAGGTGCCAATTTCATTGTAGGAGAGCTGCCGAAACAGTTCACCAAAGCCCTCAATATGCTTGTCAAATAGCGGCGACAGCGCTTCGGGCGTGCTGTCGCGACCGGTAAATCCAGTGCCGCCGGTAGTGATTATCACTTCTACGCCGGGGTCGGCAATCCAGGCCGAAACGATTGCCCGCATTTGGTAAACATCATCGATAACCAGTTTGCGATCAGCAAGCTGGTGGCCCTCTTCTTCCAGCGCTTGCTGGAGAAACGAACCACTTGTGTCCGTATCCAGACTACGGGTATCCGACACCGTCAGAATGGCGATTTTAACAAAACGTCTTGGGGCTGATTTATCGTGAGCCACGATCTTTCCTCCTGTTATCAATACTGTCATTTTTTTAACCGCCACAGACGGCGCAACCATCCACTGCACTCGCCTTTAGCGCCAACCAGCGCCCGGCCTTGCCATCATAGCGTTGCATTTCACCATGCTGGTCAAAATAACCCAGCAGTATTCGTATTACCGTAGTCGCCTGCAAACTGCCCATGGCCCCCAAAACCGGGCCAACCACACCAGCGTTGGAGCAGTTCTGCAGCGGCTCGGCGGCATCCCTGTCGACAATGCAGTTGAGACACAGGCGTTGATGCCGGGCAAAATCAAACGCGATTAACTGCCCTTCCCACCCCAGCGCCGAGGCGCTGACAACAGCAATCCGTTTTTCATGGCAGCGGGCATTGATTAACTGTCGCGCGGCGAGATTGTCGGTGCAATCGACAACAATATCGTATCCTTCGACCGAGGCTTTACCTTCAATCAACGCATCCGATATCTCACTGCGATAAGTAGATACGCTGATATGCGGGTTTAAAGCTCGCAACTCCCGCGCCGCACAATCAACCTTGAACTGCTCGCAATCGGTTTCGCGATAGAGAACCTGCCGCTGCAAATTGCTTAGCTCAACCCGGTCGGGATCACAGAGCGACAAATGCCCCACACCCGCTGCGGCAAGGTAGAGTGCCACTGGGCAACCCAGGCCGCCAAGGCCAACAATCAATACCCTGGCATGGGAGAGTTTTTGCTGCCCTGCCTCGCCGATATCATCCATCAATAGATGGCGGCTATAGCGCATAAACTGTTCATGGCTCAACTGGTCGGGTTTCCCTTTGATATTCACGCTAAACTCACGTTAAAAGTCGCTCCGCATCGGCGAGGTCTTGCGCCGTATTGATATTAAAAAACGGGTTAATCGGTTGCTCGGGCCAGTCGAGATAGGCAGTGCTGAGCTGCTCCAACAGCGGTTTAAAACCACCCTGTTTTTTTACCAACAGCGCCTCTTCAACGCTGGGTAAAACGCGCTTGTGCCAGAGCGAAAAAGTCGGCTGGGCAAAACCCTGATAGCGCACGCAGGCGATATCGGCATCGGCGGCCGTGATTGAGGCATGGAGTTCAGCGACCAGCGAATCTGGAATAAACGGGCCGTCGCAGGGAACCATCATCAGATACTGGGCCGGGGAAATTTGGTCGCTTTTAAGGGCGCTCCAGAGACCGGTTAAGGGGCCATGAAAACCCTCCAGCGCATCACCAATAACAGTCAGCGAAATGTTTTCAATATTGGCATTGGCGTTGATAAACAGATCCGCTACCTGGGATGAAAGACGCTGCACAACATGTTCAAGCAGCGGAATACCAGCGAGCAGCACAGAGGATTTATCCAGGCCATCCATACGGCTGGAGCGACCGGCAGCCAAAATCAGGCCATCAATACTTTTGGTAATATCACTGGCAATATCATTGGCAATCTCAGCACGCATCAGAATTATCCCAGCGTTCGGCCGCCTGTTGATCAGTCTGTTTGCTCTCAACCCAAAATGACTCGCCGTCTTGGCTCACCTGTTTCCAGAATGTCGCTTTGGTTTTTAGATAATCCATCACAAACTGCGCCGCCTCGAAGGCTTCGGCGCGATGCTGGCTGGCAACCCCGACAAAAACAATTTGTTCAGTGGGCAGCAGCTTGCCAACGCGATGAATCACCGTCACCCCGAGAAGTGCCCACCGATTTAATGCAGCCTCGACAATATCCTTTAACAGCGACTCGGTCATGCCCGGATAATGTTGCAAGCTTAGGGAATCAATTGACTGCTTTTGCTGTTTTGCCTGTCCTTTTGCCGGATCTTTTGCCGGTCCTTCTATCTGTTCTTGCGCGCCGGCTTCAAAGTCACGCACCAGCCCGGAAAAAGTCACCACAGCACCCACAGTTGAATCGATCTCGCGAAGCACTCGGTACTCGTCGGCGAGATCAAAATCCTGCTGTTGAATGCGGATGCGAATAGTCATGTTTAGCCGCCAGTAACCGGTGGCAAAAACGCCACTTCGCTGCCATCAGCCAGTGGATGATTCCAGCTGACAATCATCTGGTTAACCGAGACCAGCACCTGGGGTTCGTGCAGTTCACGGCCGAGGGCGGGAAACTCCGCCGCCAATAAGTCTCGAATCTCCGCTGGCGTAGCCGCATCGACTGAGGCTGGCGCGTTTTTAGCGATATCACCCAGGCGACCAAAAAAGAGTAACTTAATCAACGCTATGGCCCTCTGCATGCCAGCTACCGGACTTACCGCCAGACTTTTCCAACAACCTGGTCTCGCGAATGACCATACCCTTATCAAGCCCTTTGCACATATCGTAAACAGTCAAGGCAGCCACCGAGGCAGCCGTTAGCGCCTCCATCTCGACACCGGTTTTGCCGCTGGTTTTACAAACGGTGGTAATCACCAAATGATTGTCCTGAAGTTCAATATCCACAGTGACCTTCGACAGCGGTAAAGGATGGCAGAGAGGGATCAGGTCGCTACATTTTTTCGCCGCCTGGATCGCCGCAATTCGCACCGTGGCATAGAGATCGCCCTTTGGCAGGCTGTTGTCAGTAATCGCCGCAACAATGCTCGGCGTCAACTCCACCCGCGATTGGGCGGTGGCAGCGCGGGCAGTCTCGGCCTTGCCCGAGATATCCACCATATGGGCTTCGCCACGGCTGTTGAGATGAGTCAGCTCTGACATCTGGGTTCCATTATTTCGTGATTGGGTAGCGTGCATTATGGCAAACCCGGCACCCTTATACACGCCTAAAGAGCGCTATATCACTAGGGGGATTGGGTATATCACTTAAGGGGCATTGAGGACGGTAAGGGCTGGATATCACAAGTGATCAAAGCAAACAGGAGATGCTTAATGAATTCAATGACGATTTAAGGGCGGATGGCGCATGAGAACTGAACAAGTGAGATAACGCAGCTCTGACCTTAACCGCCCTTCTTTTCCTGCATTTTCGAAAGGTCTTCGATCGCCAACTTGGCAATCGGAGTAAGCCCAATATCAGCCATGGATGACTGCTTGATAATCAGGGTTTTCATTGGCGGTGACCAAAACTTTTCCAGATGTTGTGCGACCTGGTCGGCAACGATTTCGTCGCTGCCATTGGCGGCCATATTGAGGGCGATCTGGTTGGTCATTTTGACCAGGCGTTGCAGTTTTGAATCTGACATTGTTGTTCTCTCAGTTAATTCTCTGCTGTCCGGCATAGACCACATGGCGGCCTGTGCGGGTAAAGCCGACGAGGGTCAGACCGCTCTGTTCGGCTAGTTCGATAGCCAGCGAGGTAGGCGCGGAGACCGAGGCTAGCAGTGCAATATTGGCACTCGCGGTTTTGGCGACCATTTCGTAGCTGGCTCTGCTGGTGACCAGCACAAAGCCCGGTTGTTGTTGTGTTTTTGCCAGTGCGCCGAGCAATTTATCCAGCGCATTGTGGCGACCGACATCTTCGCGCAGCAACAGCAGTTCACCCTCACCACTGCAGTAGGCGGCGCCGTGCACCGCACCGGTTTGCCGCTGCAACAGTTGCGCTGAGCCCAGTGCGCTAACGGCACGCTGAATGGCCTTGTGGCTGACGGCCAACTCTGCGCTGACCTTGGCGGGTTTGGTAATCGCCTGCTCTAAAGATTCAGCGCCACAGAGTCCGCAGCCGGTGCGGCCGACCAGATTGCGGCGTTTTTCTTTTAATTTGGCAAAGGGTTCCGCGGCAATGGTCAGCGCCACCTCGATGCCTTTGTCGGTGGTTTCAATCTCGACGTCGAGCAACTGCTTGGCACTCTGCAAGATGCCCTCGCTAAGGCTAAAGCCCAGCGCAAACTCTTCAAGATCCATTGGCGTGGCCATCATCACCACATGAGAGATGCCGTTATAAACCAGTGCCACGGCAGTTTCTGTGGCAACCTGATCGCTGCCCTGAGTAATTTCGCCGGCGTTCCACACCAGACGCGAAACCGGCGACGAACCACCGGGGCCCGACATTAGTGACGAGCTTCCTGCAACAGCTTCTGTTGTTGCTGATCAAAGGATTTTTGCCGCGCCTGCCAATTAGAGGGTGCGGTAACCTTGCTGATCTGCACAGCGGTCACTTTGTACTCCGGGCAGTTGGTAGCCCAGTCGCTATTGTCCGTGGTAATCACATTGGCGCCGGAAACCGGATGATGGAATGTGGTGTAAACCACGCCCGGTTTAACCCGCTCGGTCACATTGGCGCGCAACACGGTGTCACCAACCCGGCTATTAATGCCGACCCAGTCGCCGTGATTAATACCGCGTTCCTCAGCGTCGTGGGGATGGATTTCCAGCAGATCTTCGGCGTGCCAGGAGCTGTTCTCAGTGCGTCGCGTCTGGGCGCCCACATTGTATTGCGAGAGGATACGGCCAGTGGTCAGCAGCAGAGGGAACTTGCGGTTGGCGCGCTCTTCAGTGGGCACATATTCGGTCATGGCAAAGAAGCCTTTGCCGCGCACAAACTGGTCGATATGCATAATCGGCGTACCCAGCGGCGTGTTGTCGTTGCACGGCCACTGAATGCTGCCCTGCTGATCGAGCTTGTCGTAAGAGACGCCCTTAAAGGTCGGGGTCAGGCGCGCAATCTCATCCATAATTTCAGATGGGTGGCTGTAATCCATCTTACAGCCGAGTGCATTAGCCAGCGCCATGGTGCCTTCCCAGTCCGCTTTGCCGCTTAGTGGTGGCATGGCTTTGCGCACTCGTGAGATGCGTCGCTCGGCATTGGTAAAAGTGCCATCTTTCTCCAGGAATGAAGCGCCGGGCAAAAATACATGGGCAAATTTGGCGGTTTCATTAAGGAAAATATCCTGCACGACCAGGCAGTCGAGCGCGCGCAGTGCCGCCTCGACATGCTGCGTGTTGGGGTCGGACTGGGCGATATCTTCACCCTGACAGTAGAGCCCTTTAAATTCACCTTCGATGGCGGCATCAAACATATTGGGAATGCGCAACCCTGGCTCGGCATCCAATGTTACGCCCCACTCACCCTCAAACAGTGAGCGCGTGGCGCCATCGGAAATATGTCGATAGCCAGGCAACTCGTGGGGGAACGAGCCCATATCGCAAGAGCCCTGCACATTGTTCTGTCCGCGCATCGGGTTGACACCCACGCCCTCGCGGCCAATATTGCCGGTCAACATGGCGAGATTGGCAATGCCCATCACCGCGGTGGAGCCCTGACTGTGCTCGGTAACGCCCAGGCCGTAAAAAATAGCACCGTTGCCGCCGGTGGCGTAGAGTCGTGCCGCTGCGCGCAGGTCGGCAGCAGGCACACCGCTAAACTGCTCGGTGTTTTCCGGTGAATGACGGGGATCGGCAATAAAGGCTTTCCACTTTTCGAACTCGGCCACATCGCAGCGATCAATAATGTAATCTCGGGCCTCAAGGCCTTCGCTAACAATCACATTAGCCAGTGCATTGAGCACCACCACATTGGTGCCGGGACGGACTGGCAGATGGTAGTCGGCACGAATATGCGGTGCACTGACCAGCTCGATTTTGCGCGGGTCGATCACAATCAGCTTGGCGCCTTCACGCAGGCGACGCTTGAGTCGCGAGCCAAATACCGGGTGCGCTTCGGTGGGGTTGGCGCCCATCACTACCACCACATCGGCCTCGGCCACGGAAGCAAAAGTCTGGGTTCCGGCGGATTCACCGAGGGTGGTTTTCAGGCCAAAACCTGTGGGTGAATGGCAGACCCGCGCGCAGGTGTCGACATTATTATTGCCAAACCCGGCGCGAACCATTTTCTGCACCAGATAAACCTCTTCATTGGTGCAGCGCGAGGAGGAGATCGCGCCAATGCTGGTGCGGCCATACTCGGCCTGAATCGCTTTAAAACGCTGGGCGGTATAGGCCACGGCTTCATCCCAGGAGACTTCGCGCCAGGGGTCGTCGATGCTGTCGCGAATCATCGGCGCGGTGATACGGTCTTTGTGGGTGGCGTAACCAAAGGCAAAGCGGCCTTTAACACAGGCATGCCCTTCGTTGGCCTTGCCATCTTTATAAGGAGTCATGCGCACAACCTGATTGCCCTTCATCTCGGCCTTAAACGAACAGCCAACGCCGCAGTAGGCACAGGTGGTGATGACAGAGTGCTCGGGCTTGCCAGATTCGATAATACTTTTTTCAGTCAGGGTAGCAGTTGGGCAGGCATTGACACAGGCGCCACAGGAGACGCACTCGGAATCCATAAAGGCTTCGGCCTGACCGGCACTGACTTTGGATTCAAAGCCGCGGCCATCGATGGTTAGCGCAAAGGTGCCCTGCACTTCTTCACAGGCGCGCACGCAGCGCGAGCAGACGATGCACTTGGAGGCATCAAAGGTGAAATAGGGATTCGACTCATCTTTTTCGGCCGCCAGATGATTGTCACCATCAAAACCATAGCGCACCGAGCGCAGACCCAGCTCACCGGCGGTGTCCTGCAGTTCGCAGTCGCCATTGGTGGGGCAGGTCAGGCAGTCGAGCGGATGATCGGAGATATACAACTCCATCACATTGCGGCGCAGTTTGGCGATATCGTCGGACTGGGTTTTGACCTCCATCCCAGCTTCCACCGTAGTGGTGCAGGAAGCGGGGAAACCACGACGACCTTCGATCTGCACCAGGCAGACGCGGCAGGAACCGAACGATTTAAGCTGGTCGGTGGCGCAGAGCCGGGGGATTTTTACCCCGCTTTCGGCGGCGGCGCGCATCACTGAGGTGCCCTCGGGCACAGTAACCTTCACGCCATCAATGCTCAGGGTAACCAACTGGGCGCTGGTGCTGGCCGGAGTGCCGTAATCTGCTTGCGGTTCGTAAAATTCCAACATCTTAATTGCCTGCGAAGTCGTCGGGGAAATGCTGCAGCGCACTGCGCACTGGGAACGGCGTCATGCCACCCATCGCGCAGAGTGAGCCCATTTCCATGGTGTCACACAGTTCGTGCAACAAAATTAAATTATTGTCGCGGTTATCGTTGGCGACGATTCGGTCGATGACCTCAACGCCGCGCACCGAACCAATTCGGCATGGGGTGCATTTACCACAGGATTCGGCAACACAGAATTCCATGGCAAACCTGGCCTGAGCGGCCATATCAACACTGTCATCAAATACCACAATACCGCCGTGGCCGATCATTGCCTTGATCGCGGCAAAGGCTTCGTAATCCATTGGCGTGTCCCACTGCGACTCGGGCAGAAAGGCGCCCAATGGGCCGCCCACCTGAATCGCGCGAATCGGACGGCCACTGTAAGTGCCTTGCCCATACTCCTCGACCACCTCGCGCAAGGTCACACCAAAGGCCAGCTCGATCAGACCGCCGCGCTTGATATTACCCGCCAGCTGAATCGCCAGCGTGCCCCGCGAACGCCCCATGCCAAAGTTTTGATAGGCAGCTGCGCCCTGGGCCAGAATGGTCGACACCGCGGCCAGCGTCAGCACATTGTTTACCACGGTGGGTTTGCCAAACAGCCCTTCAATCGCTGGCAGCGGCGGCTTGGCGCGAACCATGCCGCGTTTGCCTTCAAGGCTTTCAAGCAAGGAGGTCTCTTCACCGCAGATATAGGCGCCAGCGCCGAGGCGTACTTCCAGACGGAAGGTTTTGCCCGAGCCCTGAATATTGTCACCGAGAAAATTGGCTTCAGTGGCGCGGTCGATCGCGGCATTGAGCAGTTTGTGGGCAACCGGATACTCGGAGCGCAGATAGATATAACCCTGATCGGCGCCTACTGCGAGACCGGCAATGATCATGCCCTCAATTAGTTGATAGGGGTCGGCTTCCATCACCAGACGATCGGCAAAGGTACCGGAGTCGCCCTCGTCCGCGTTGCAGACAATATATTTTTGCCCGGCGGCACAGTCGTGCACGGTTTGCCATTTAATGCCGGCCGGGAATGCCGCACCACCACGACCACGCAGGCCCGACTCTTTTACCTGATCGACAATCTGCTGGCCGCTCATGGCCAGCGCATTGCGCAGCCCGGTAAAGCCATCCAGTCGCTGATAATTGTCCAAACACAATGGGTCACCTTCACCAGCGCGGGCATAGGTCAAACGCTGTTGGGATTTAAGGTAGGGAATCTCGGCGACCTCGCCCTGATAGAGCGGATGAGCGCTGGCATTATTTTCAACCGCCTCAAGAATGCCGGCAATATCTGCGGCGCAAACCGGGCCAAAACCGATGCGCCCCTGATCGGTTTCAACTTCCAGCAGCGGCTCAAGCCAGAACAGGCCTCTGGAACCATTGCGAACCGGTTCGATGCCGGCACTGCGCAGCGCAGCCGCTACATCATCGGCGCCAAGCGCCAGTGCGGTAGTGTCCTGAGGGATATAAAAGCGGCTCATCGGGCAATCTCCTGACTGTCCGCAAGCTCGCTGATCAATGCATCAAAGCGCGTCTGATCAACCCGCGCGTAGACATTGTCGTCGATGCGCATCGAGGGCGAGCAGGCGCAGTTGCCGAGACAGTAGACCGGCTCAAGGCTGATCTTGCCATCGGCGGTGGTTTCGCCGTAATCGATTCCCAGCGCGGCTTTGGCATGACTTTCCAGCTCGCGGGAACCCATCGCCTGGCAGGCTTCGGAGCGGCAAATCTGCACACTGTGGCGTCCAACAGGATGGGTTTTAAAATCGTGATAAAAACTGATTACGCCATGCACTTCGGCGCGTGACAGATTAAGGCCGCGGGCAATAAGGGGCACCGCATTGTCCGGCACATAACCAATCTCGGCCTGGATGGCGTGCAGTAGAGGCAGCATTGCGCCTGGCAGATCCTTGAATTGATCCACCAGCGTGCTGATTTTCAGCTCAGAACTCAAACGTCCTACCCCCTTCTGTTATGGTCTTCACCCAATGGTGCGGGCTCTTTGATGGCGGCAGTTTAGCACTTTGAAAACAGAGGCTCGTCGCACCTAAGCGACTCTTATTTATCTAATAAGCACCGCTTCTCTGAAAGCTTAAGCCAAAGCGCGCGCATGGAAGGCGATATGCTCGCCAATAAAACTGGCGATAAAAAAGTAACTGTGGTCGTAGCCCTCTTGCATCCTAATCTGCATCGGGAATGCTGACTCTTGCGCGGCATCAATTAACATCCCGGTGTGTAGCTGTTGCTCGAGAAAACTATCCGCACTGCCCTGATCCACCAGCACCGGCATGGCCGCCGCGCCCGCTTTCACCAACTCGACGCTATCGTGCTGCCGCCACTGGTCGCGATTGTCGCCCAGATAATGACTAAACACCTTTTCACCCCACGGACAGCTGACCGGCGAACAGATCGGCGCAAAGGCCGAAACCGACTGGAAGCGACCGGGATTTTTCAAGGCAATGGTCAACGCGCCGTGGCCGCCCATCGAGTGCCCGGAAATAGATATGCGCGAAGCGTCCACCGGAAACTCGGCATTAATCAACGCCGGCAACTCATCGACAATATAGCTGTACATTTGATAGTGCTGCGCCCAGGGCTGCTGGCTGGCATTGATATAAAACCCTGCACCAAGACCCATATCGTAGGCGCCATCGGGATCGTCGGCCACAGCTTCACCTCTGGGGCTGGTATCTGGACAGACAATGGCGATGCCATGCTCTGCTGCATATTGCTGCGCGCCGGCTTTTTGCACAAAATTTTCATCTGTGCAGGTCAATCCGGAGAGCCAATAGAGCACAGGAACCGGACCCTGTTGCGCTTGCGGCGGCAGATAGATCGAGAAGTTCATCTCGCAATGCAATGTTGCCGACCAATGTTTGTAGCGCAGCTGCTGGCCGCCAAAACTGCGGTTGGCGGCGATCTGCTCGAGAGCCTGATCGGGAGTCTGACCGGGGGTCAAATCGAGAGTCTGGTCGCTCATCTAAAATTCCACCACAGAACGAATACTCTCGCCCGCATGCATCAAATCAAAGGCCTTATTGATATCTTCAAGGGGCATTTTATGTGTGATCAGGTCATCGATATTGATCTTGCCTTCCATATACCAGTCAACAATTCGCGGCACGTCGGTGCGACCGCGAGCGCCACCAAAGGCGGTGCCTCGCCAGGAGCGACCAGTGACCAGCTGGAATGGACGGGTGCTGATCTCTTTGCCGGCACCGGCGACACCGACAATGCAGCTCTCGCCCCAACCTTTATGGCAGCACTCCAGCGCCTGACGCATCACATCGACATTGCCGATGCATTCAAAGCTGTAATCGACGCCACCGCCAGTCATCTGAATAATATGGTCAACCACATTCTCAACCTCCCGCGGATTGATAAAGTCGGTCATACCAAACTGTTTGCCCAGCGCCGCACGCGCGGGGTTGAGGTCGATACCGATAATACGTGTGGCGCCAACCATCTTCGCGCCCTGAATCACGTTCAAGCCAATACCGCCAAGACCAAATACAGCGACCGTGGAACCGGCTTCCACTTTCATGGTGAAGGCCACCGCACCAATACCAGTGGTCACGCCACAGCCGATATAACAGATCTTGTCAAAGGGCGCGTCTTCGCGAACCTTGGCCAGCGAAATCTCCGGCAACACGGTGTAATTTGAGAATGTCGAACAACCCATATAGTGCAGGATCGGCTTGCCCTCAAAAGAGAAACGGCTGCTGCCGTCAGGCATTACACCCTGCCCCTGGGTGGCGCGCACCGCCTGACAGAGATTGGTTTTCGGGTTGAGGCAAAATTCGCATTCGCGACACTCGGCGGTGTAGAGCGGAATCACATGATCGCCTGGCTTTAATGTCTTCACACCTGGGCCAACTTCAACAACAACCCCGGCACCCTCATGGCCGAGAATCGCCGGGAATGCACCCTCAGGGTCATCACCAGAGAGCGTAAATGCATCGGTGTGACAGACGCCGGTGGCTTTGATCTCAACCAGAACCTCGCCTGCGCGTGGGCCGTCGAGGTCGACTTCGACCACTTCCAATGGTTTGCCTGCACCAAATGCAACTGCTGCTCGTGTTTTCATATTTTTATCCCCGGGTTAAATCGTTGTTTAGTCGTTGCGCCTCATAGTAATTTATTGCCATACCCGGTGAAACCCATTATTTTGCGACGGGCTCCAGACAGATAACTCGATGTCGTAAAAATAGAAATTTAAAAAAGGCACGCACATGTCTACAACCCGACTTGCCCGACTGCTGCTGACAACAGTGGCGCTGACAGGCTTTTCCAGCCAGCTTTTCGCCGCCGCTACCAGTGACGCCGCTGTCGACAAAAGTGCTGAAGAGCTGGTGATCTACACCGCGAAAAAAATTATTACCATGGAACCGGCCCTGCCAGAGGCGACTGCGGTGGCCGTTACTGATGGCCGCATTGTTGCCGTGGGCAGTTTGGCGTCGCTGCAGAGCTGGATTGATGGCAAAGGCGCGCGCATTGATACGCGCTTTGAGGGCAAGGTTATGATGCCCGGCTTTATCGACCCTCATGTGCACCCCTCGCTGCCAGCGGTGCTCACCCAGTTTGCGTTTATCGCGCCCGATGACTGGTCACTGCCCACCGGCGAATTTCCCGGCGCCACCTCACCAGCGGCCTATATCAAGCGCCTGCAGCAGCTGGTGGCCGCACACGAAGACAGCAGCATCCCGTTTATTACCTGGGGCTATCATCCGCTGTGGCATGGCGACCTCTACCGCGATCAGCTGACCGCGCTGTTTCCCGACAAACCGGTGATGCTTTGGCACCGCTCTTTTCACGAATTAATTGCCAATGACGCGGCCCTCAAATTGCTCGCCATCAACCAGGCCGATGTCGCCAACAACCCATTGGTCGATTGGCGCAAAGGCCACTTTTTCGAAAACGGCATGTATGCACTGGTGCCAAAAATGCCTTTTCTGTTCGATCCCGCCCGCTTTGGCCATGGTATGCAAAACTTTGTCGAGATGGTGCACCAAGGCGGAGTGACCACTGCGCTGGATATGGGCACCGGCGTGTTTGGCAACCCCGATGCCGAGATCAAACTGATTCGCCACACCATGGAGACAACCCAGGCGCCTGCACGGGTCATTCTGACACCGATCATCACCGACTTTGTCGGTCGCGGCGTGGCCATTGCAGACGCCTTTAAACAGATTGATCAGTGGCGCGAACAGAACAGCCGGCGGGTGATATTTGATCGGCGCTTTAAACTGATGATCGATGGCGCTATCTACAGTGGTTTGGCGCAATTTGACTACCCCGGATATATCGACGGCCACCAGGGCGTGTGGATGCTGCCGGAGGCGGTGACCACAGAGTGGGCTCAGGCGTTTTGGGATGCGGGCTATCAGTTGCACGCCCATACCAATGGCGACGCCAGCGCGGCGCGCCTGATCAAACTTTTAAAAACCCTGCAAAGCAATACGCCGAAGGTCGATCATCGCCTCTCTCTTGAGCACTTCGCCTACACCACCGAAGATCAAAACCGCCAGTTGAAAGCGCTCGGCGCGGTGGTCTCGGCCAACCCCTACTACCATTTTATTCTCAGTGATATTTACAGCGACCAGTGGCTTGGCGCTGACCGTGGCAACCAGATGGTGCGGCTGGGCTCTCTGGAACGGCTCGGCGTGCCCTTTGCCTTTCACTCAGACAGCCCTATGGCGCCGCTGGAACCGCTGAGGTTGGTGTCGGCGGCGGTCAATCGGGTCACCATCAACGGCAATCTGACCGGCGCCAACGAACGTGTCAGCCTTGATGCGGCGCTGCGTGCAATTACCATTAATGCCGCCTGGGTAATGGGCTGGGAAGATCAGATCGGTTCCATTCGCGCCGGCAAGAAAGCCGATTTTACGATACTGGAAAGCGATCCCTACCAAGTCGAACCGGAGCAGATAAAGGATATTAAGATCTGGGGAACGGTTTTCGAAGGTGTGCCGGCGCCAATTTAACCTAAGTTTTAAAATAAAAACTGCCAGCTCACTGCGCCAATGTAAGAAGCCGCACCGCTCAATTTCGATTGAGATAAAGCGCACTTCCACGGACTTAATTTAAGAGTTAGCATAACGACATTATAAAAATAAGAAGGGGGAGCCATGCGCAAATCCGACGTACTAGTGTCACCAGCGGTCTTAATCTTGATGCTATTCTCGCTTGTTTCCTGCGGAGGCGGGTCAGGCTCAAGCTCTCCACCATCCACTGCGATCGATGAGTCACTGCCCCCGACTCAAACCAGCATATGGCAAGAGGCCACACCCGAATCCGTCGGTATGGACGCAGCTCTGTTGGCCCAAGCTTTTGATCAGGCTTTTGCGGATGGTAGCTTCACGCAAGCGGCCCTCGTAATCAAAGACAGCAAGCTTGTCTACGAACGCTACAGAGGTATCCTTGCGACAGAAGAAACCCGCCTGACAAACGCGACCAACCTCAACAGTCAAACCCTGTTCGGTGCGCGTGACAAAGATAGCTTGGCGACCACCTGGTCAACGGCAAAGTCCTTCACCAGTGTGATGATCGCGATTGCCATCGAACAGGGCTTTATTGAGTCTCTCTCTGAGCCCGCCTCAACCTACATAGACGAATGGCAAAATGATGAACGAGCGTCGATCAGCATAAGAAATCTGCTGGATATGCGCTCGGGGCTACCTCTGGTCTGTTACGACTTTGTCGCACAAAGTTTGGGCACCTGTCCGGACCCTGGCTCGGCCGGAGGAAATTTGGTGTTTTCCGATGATCAGATGAGCGCCTGCATTAACCGCCCAATGGCGGCGACCAACGTCATTCAACCTTGGTATTCTTCAGTGTCGCTTTGGCAATCCGGGACCTGGCTCTATTCCAACTGTGACACTATGGTACTCGGCGAAATTCTCTACAGAGCGACCGGGCAAGATCTGCAAAGCTATGCCGATGTGCAGTTGTTCTCCAAGATTGGTATGGAGGCGCATTGGTGGCGCGATAATACTAGCAGTCAGGTCGATGGTAATTATCTGGCCTATTGCTGTCTTGATGCTACTCCGAGAGATTTTGCAAAATTTGGCCAGCTAATATTGAACAACGGAGTGTGGGATGGTGAACAAGTGATCCCCAGCAGCTACATCGATAGCATTAAAAATATCACCGTCGACTCGGTAGTTACCCAGCTGAATGGCGTGCTAAGCTACGGGCTGCAATTTTGGACCCTGACGCCCTCACCTCAAGATGATGGTTCAGTCTATCCACCAGCCAACAGGATTTACTCGACAATAGGATTTGATGGGCAATATATTACCCTGGACTTTGATAACAATATGATTTTGGTACGCAATAGTCTGTACAGCCCTGTCCTCAGTGAATCCGGAGAACGAAAAATGTCGATCATCCAAAATAATGCAATGGAATCAAGCCTGGTTGGTTCGCTACCAAACGGATTAGGCTTGCCAACAGGTTCAAACTACAGTCACCAGAAATTGCTGTATGGCGTAACGAAAGCAATCACTACGGCTAATTAGAATCAATAATTCAAGCATCAAGTAAATACAACAAGAGGGGAAAATCCATGTCCGCACTTATTCTTTACGCTCTCGCGCTGACACTGCTTCAAATCTGGCTGCTGCCAATGGCGGTCAATCTCAAAAACAGCACTTACCTGCTCTCGAATCGAGATGAGGAAGTCGAAACCTCGGTTACCCACAAACGTCTCAAGCGCGCCGCCGCAAATCTGCAAGAGACTCTGCCAATCTTTCTGACCCTGGCGCTGATGTCGATGATGATGAATATCGATAACACTGCAGCCGCCACGGCCTGGCTGGCATTGCGTGTTGCCCATCTGCTCTGTTACGTATTGGGTATTGCCGCACTGAGAAGCCTGAGTTGGGTCGCCTCTATTGTTGCGCTGATCTATATGGCGCTGCAGCTGGCCTGAACAACCCTCTTAATAACAGCAATCAGTTAATCACAATTCGCATCAGGCTGGCTTGAAACTGGCAGTCTGATGCCGTGAAGGAAATTTTATGTCTAACAAATCTTTTTTACTTTTGGCCTCTTTACTGCTCGCGGCATGCGGCGGTTCAGAGCAACCAGCAGACAGCGGCATGGCCACCGCAAACCGGACAGCCGCAGTTGAGTCAGATAGCTGCGAAAACTATAACCCTGACGGCACAGCGCTGTTTGGCGACCTGCATGTTCACACCAGCTACTCTTTCGATGCCGCGGCCAACAGCCTTGG
>JALRJD010000187.1 GCA_023255165.1 Porticoccaceae bacterium
GACAGCAGCTGGCCGTAGCTGAGGTCGGTGAGGCCGGGTTCGATGACGACGTAGTTTTCGAAGTAGAGGATGCGTTCCAGGTCGCGCAGCGTCATGTCCAGCATCAGGCCGATGCGCGAGGGCAGCGACTTGAGGAACCAGATGTGCGCAACCGGACAGGCCAGTTCGATGTGGCCCATGCGCTCGCGACGCACTTTTGTCAGGGTGACTTCAACGCCACACTTTTCGCAGACAATGCCGCGATGCTTCATGCGCTTGTACTTGCCGCACAGACACTCGTAATCTTTCACCGGGCCAAAGATCTTGGCACAGAAAAGACCTTCGCGCTCTGGCTTGAAGGTACGATAGTTGATGGTCTCGGGCTTTTTGACTTCACCAAACGACCATGAACGGATCATTTCCGGTGATGCGAGACCGATACGAATATTATCGAATTCGGTATTTTGTTCCTGTTGCTTGAGTAGATTGACTAAGTCTTTCAAGGCTTTTCCTCCAGTAACCGGGTTTGCCGAGGCGATTCGCCGCCCCGGCCATCAGTAAGCAAACCAGCGCTTATTCGTTTTCCAACTCCATGTTGATACCGAGTGAGCGAACTTCTTTCACCAACACGTTGAATGACTCTGGCATGCCAGGCTCCATTCGGTGATCGCCATCCACGATGTTTTTATACATCTTGGTGCGACCTGCAACATCGTCAGACTTAACGGTGAGCATCTCCTGCAGGGTGTAGGCGGCACCGTATGCCTCCAACGCCCATACTTCCATCTCACCAAAGCGCTGACCACCAAACTGCGCCTTACCACCCAGCGGCTGCTGGGTAACCAGGCTGTATGAACCGGTTGAACGAGCGTGCATCTTGTCGTCAACCAGGTGGTTCAGTTTAAGCATGTACATGTAACCTACTGTTACCGGACGATCAAACTTGTCACCGGTGCGGCCGTCGTAAAGAGTGGTTTGACCACTCTCGTCGAGATCCGCCAGCTTCAACAGTTTCTTCAGCTCGACTTCGTTGGCGCCATCAAACACCGGTGTCGCGATTGGCACACCTTTGCGCAAGTTGGATGCCAACTCGAGAACTTCCGCATCAGACAGCTCTTTGAGGTCGGTGCCGTAAACGGTTTCGCCAACGTCGTAGATCTCCTGCAGGAACTTGCGGATCTCGGCAGCCTTGGACTGCGCCTTGATCATGGCGTCGATTTTGACACCCAGACCTTTGGCCGCCATGCCCATATGGGTTTCAAGAACCTGACCCACGTTCATGCGCGACGGAACGCCGAGCGGGTTGAGCACGATATCGACTGGCTCGCCCTTTTCGTCGTAAGGCATATCTTCAACCGGCTTGATCACCGAGATAACACCTTTGTTACCGTGACGACCAGCCATCTTGTCGCCTGGCTGAATACGGCGCTTAACCGCGAGGTAAACCTTGACTGTCTTCAATACGCCAGGCGCCAGATCATCACCGCTCTGCAACTTGCCACGCTTCTCTTCGAAACGCTCGTCGAGGTTGGTGCGACGCGCTGCCAGCTGAGTTTGAGCCGCGGCGATCTGATCGTTGAGCTCGGCGCTTTCCATACGGATGCTGAACCAGTCATCAGTGCTGTATTCGGCAACAGCTTCAGCAGTCAGCGCAGCGCCTTTCTTCAAGCCCGCAGCCTTGACCACCTTGCCGCCAACCAGCGCGGTAAACAGGCGTCCGAGTGTGGCATTTTCAACAATGCGGTACTCGTCATTCAGATCTTTGCGATATTGATCCAGCTCCGCGCGTTCGATATCCAGTGAGCGCTGATCTTTCTCTAGACCGTCGCGTGTAAATACCTGAACGTTGATAACCGTGCCCTTGATGCTGCTTGGCACGCGCAGAGAGGTGTCTTTAACGTCGGAGGCTTTCTCACCAAAGATGGCTCTCAACAGCTTCTCTTCCGGCGTCAGCTGGGTTTCGCCTTTTGGCGTTACCTTGCCGACCAGAATATCGCCTGCGGCAACTTCGGCGCCGATGTGCACAATACCGGACTCATCGAGTCGTGCCAGAGCCACTTCACCCACGTTTGGAATATCCGCAGTGATCTCTTCAGAACCCAATTTGGTGTCGCGCGCGACACAGGTCAGTTCCTGGATGTGGATAGTGGTGAAACGATCTTCCTGAACAACGCGCTCGGAGATCAGAATCGAATCCTCAAAGTTGTAACCGTTCCAGGGCATAAACGCGATGCGCATATTCTGTCCCAGCGCCAGCTCACCGAGATCAACCGATGGGCCGTCAGCCAGCACATCGCCGCGGGAAACCAGGTCACCCTGTTTAACGATTGGGCGCTGGTTGATACAGGTGTTCTGGTTGGATCTGGTGTACTTGGTCAGATTGTAGATGTCGACACCAGCTTCACCGGTCTCGACTTCATCATCACTGACACGCACAACAATGCGGCCGGCATCGACGCTCTCGATCACACCACCACGCTTGGCGACCTTACAGACACCGGAGTCACTGGCTACGGTGCGCTCAATACCGGTGCCCACCAGCGGTGCTTCCGCGGCCAGAGTCGGTACTGCCTGACGTTGCATGTTTGAACCCATCAGTGCACGGTTCGCATCATCGTGCTCGAGGAATGGAATCAGCGAGGCGGCGACAGATACAACCTGTTGCGGCGACACATCCATATAATCGATATCTTCCGGCAACTTGACGGTAAATTCATTTTGGTGACGAACGTTAACCACTTCTTCAACAAACTGGCCCTTGGCATTGAGCTTGGCCGAGGCCTGAGCGATAACATACTGTGACTCGTTAATTGCCGACAGATATTCAATCTGGTCGGTAACCTTGTTATTCACCACTTTGCGATAGGGCGTTTCAATAAAGCCATAGTTGTTGGTGCGGGCATAGGTGGCCAGCGAGTTGATCAAACCGATGTTTGGACCTTCCGGCGTTTCGATCGGGCAGACGCGACCATAGTGCGTCGGGTGTACGTCGCGAACTTCAAAGCCTGCGCGCTCACGGGTCAGACCACCTGGCCCCAATGCCGAGACACGGCGCTTGTGGGTGATCTCTGACAGCGGGTTGTTCTGATCCATAAACTGGGACAGCTGGCTTGATCCAAAGAACTCTTTCATCGCCGCGGCAACAGGCTTGGCGTTAACCAGATCCTGTGGCATCAACTCTTCAGACTCGGCCATCGACAGGCGCTCTTTAACCGCGCGCTCAACACGCACCAGGCCAACGCGGAACTGGTTTTCCGCCATCTCGCCAACAGAGCGAATACGACGATTGCCAAGGTGATCGATATCGTCAACGAAACCTTTACCGTTGCGGATATTAATCAACATCTTCATGACATCGGCGATATCGGAACCTTCGCCGTGCTGCTCGAACAATTCCTGCGCTTCGTCAGTTTTCTGCAGTGAGAAGTAGCGGTGATCATAGAGAACGCCGCTGCCCTGCTCTTCTTCACGGTCAAGACGACGGTTGAACTTCATGCGACCAACGGCCGAGAGATCATAGCGCTCGAGGTTAAAGAACAGGTTGTAGAACAGATTTTCTGCTGACTCTTTGGTTGGCGGCTCACCGGGACGCATCATGCGGTAGATTTCCACCAGCGCTTCAAGCTGAGTGCGCGATGGATCGGAACGCAGAGTGTCCGCAATAAAGGGGCCGCAATCGAGGTCATTGGTGTAAAGGGTTTCGATATCTTTAACACCAGCTTCGGAGAGCTGTTCCAATACCTCGGCGGTGATCTCGGTATTACATTCCAGCAGCAGTTCACCGGTTTTTGGGTCGGCAATGTCTGCGGCGATCGCTCGGCCGAGCAGATACTCAGCAGGCACTTCCAGCGAGGTCACTTTGCCTTTTTCCAGGTCGCGAATATGGCGCGCAGTAACGCGGCGGCCCTTTTCAACCACTACATTGCCTTTCTTGTCCTTGATATCAAAGACAGTGATTTCACCACGCAATCTTTCTGGATCCAGCTCCAGCGTGTAGCCATCTTTCTTCTGATGGAAGACACTGGTATCAAAGAACATATCGAGAATTTCTTCAGAGCTGTAACCCAGCGCACGCAGCAGAATGGTCGCGGGCAGTTTGCGACGACGGTCGATACGTACGTAAAGAATATCTTTCGGGTCAAACTCAAAGTCCAACCAGGAGCCGCGGTAGGGAATAACGCGCGCCGTATAGAGCAGCTTGCCCGACGAGTGGGTCTTGCCCTTGTCGTGGTCGAAGATCACACCGGGTGATCTGTGCAGCTGGGAGACAATCACACGCTCGGTACCATTGATAATAAAGGTGCCGTTGTCGGTCATCAGCGGGATTTCGCCGAGATAGACTTCTTGCTCGCGGATATCCTTGATCGCTTTGTTGGTCGACTCTTTGTCGTAGATAACCAGACGAACTCGGACTCTCAGCGGGACAGAGAAAGTAACTCCACGGAGTTTACACTCCTCGACGTCAAAGGCGGGCTTGCCCAGCACATAGTCGACGTACTCAAGCGCGGCGTGACCCGAATATCCAACGATCGGGAAGATCGAATTCAGCGCGGCGTGCAGACCTGTGTTTTGACGGTCATCGACCGCAACACCGGTTTGCGTAAAATTCTTATAGGAATCAAGTTGGATTGCCAACAGGTAGGGCAAGTCCATTACATTTGGCAGCTTGCCAAAGTTCTTGCGGATACGTTTCTTCTCGGTGAAAGAGTAAGCCATCTGTATTCCTCGGGATCATCTTATTAGGGAATTACCATTCTTGAGTTCAGACTCAAGTTATGACTGCTTGCAAATTCCCATACTTACAAGCAGAAAAGGGCCGAAGGGAAAACCCCTTCAGCCCAGCCTGAAAAATCAGGCAACTTGCGCGACCAACTTACTTAAGTTCGACAGTTGCGCCAGCTTCTTCCAGTTCTTTCTTCGCCGCTTCTGCGTCGTCTTTGGAAGCGCCTTCTTTAATAGTAGAAGGAGCACCGTCTACCATTTCTTTCGCTTCTTTCAGACCCAGGCCAGTGATTGAACGCACTGCTTTAATAACGTTCACCTTCTTCTCACCAACAGCGCTCAACACTACGTCGAAGTCAGTCTTCTCTTCTGCAGCGGCTTCGCCACCAGCAGCAGCTGGACCAGCGGCAACAGCGACAGCTGCCTGAGCAGAAACACCAAACTTCTCTTCCATCGCGCTGACGAGCTCGACAACATCCATCACGCTCATTTCGGCGATTGCATTCAAAATATCTTCGTTTGATAAAGCCATTTCGGGCCTCCTAAAATTTTAAGTTCACACTGGAAGAGCTTACGCCGCTTCCTCTTTTTGAGTTTTAACTGCCGCTACAACACGAGTTACTTTTGTTGGAACTTCGTTGAAAGTTCTTACCAACTTGGTAACCGGAGCCAGAGTAACCGCTGCCAACATACCGAGAGCCTGATGCAGGGTCGGAAGTTTGGCGAGCATGTCGATCTGGGCACTTGGAAGTAACTGGCCACTAACTGATAACGCCTTGACTTCAAATTTTTGATTTTCTTTTGCAAAATCTTTGAAAAGTCTCGCGGCGGCGCCTGGATCCTCCATAGAGAAACCAAACAATGATGGACCGACCAAAACCTCTTCCACGCAAGCGTAGTCAGTTTCGGAGAATGCTCGTTTGGCCAAAGTGTTGCGGATAACGCGCAGTTGCACGTTCTCAGCTCGAGCTTTGGCACGCAGAGCATTCATAGCGGTTACATCAACGCCACGGGCGTCGGCAATCACTAGAGACAAAGCGTTAGCCGCTGTTTCACTTACTTCAGCGACGATCGCTTTTTTGCCTTCGAGATTCAATGCCACAATAAATCTCCTGCTTTTACCTGAGTTTCGGCCGACACATGTTGTCTTCGACCACCTCGGCGAATCGTATCCAGTGCAACTAATTCTGTACTGGGTTCACCGTTTGCGTAGGCAAGTTGACCTGGCATAACACCAGTTAACTTATTAAACCCTTACGGGAACCTACGGTCTTTAACGACTCGCGCCAACTCCAACAGAGCGGGCGCGAACCCCAAAGTCTTTTTGGCGGAACAATCCGCCGACCAATCAAGCTCCGAGAGAGCTCTGGTCAATCATCAATCCTGGGCCCATGGTCGAAGATACGGTGATCTTCTTCATGTAGACACCTTTGGCCGATGCGGGCTTGGCCTTGGCCAGGTCAGCGATCAACGCCTTCAGGTTTTCCTTCAGCGCTGAGGCTTCAAATGTCGCCACACCGATGCCGCCGTGAACAATGCCGTTCTTATCTGCGCGGAAACGAATCTGACCTGCTTTTGCGTTTTTAACCGCAGTCGCCACATCAGGAGTAACGGTCCCGGACTTGGGGTTTGGCATCAGGCCACGGGGACCGAGCACCTTACCCAACAGACCAACAACGCGCATGGCGTCCGGCGCGGCGATAACAACATCAAAGTCCATGTTGCCGCCTTTGATCTCTTCCGCCAGCTCGTCCATACCGACCAGCTCAGCACCGGCAGCTTTGGCTGCTTCGGCTGCGTCGCCCTGGGCAAACACACAGACGCGAACGTCTTTGCCCGAGCCATTTGGCAGGGTGGTAGCACCGCGGACGATTTGATCCGATTTGCGCGGGTCGACGCCGAGATTGATCGCAACATCGATAGTTTCGTTAAACTTAACCGCGGAAAGCTCTTTCAACAGATTCAGTGCTTCGTCTGCAGAGTACAGCTTACCCGCTTCAATTTTTTCGTTAATAGCGCGACGACGCTTGGATAACTTAGCCATTTACACACCCTCCGTTTCAATACCCATTGAACGGGCAGAGCCGGCAATGGTGCGCACCGCGGCGTCCATATCGGCAGCGGTCAGATCAGGTTCTTTGGTCGTTGCAATCTCTTCAAGCTGAGCGCGAGTCACTTTACCTACTTTGCTGGTATTGGGACGGCCGCTGCCACTCTTGATGCCCGCTGCTTTCTTCAGCAGGAACGACGCTGGCGGTGTCTTCATCTCGAAGGTGAAGCTGCGGTCGGCATAAACTGTAATGACTACCGGTACCGGAGCGCCTTGCTCGATATTTTGAGTCTGGGCGTTAAAGCCCTTACAGAATTCCATAATGTTTACGCCGTGCTGGCCCAGTGCTGGACCTACAGGGGGACTTGGGTTGGCCTGACCGGCAGGCACTTGCAGCTTGATATAAGCTGAAACTTTCTTAGCCATGGTTTTCTCCTCTGATGGGTGTTAGCGCCTCCAGACTGCTGCCGCAACCATTGCAACAACCGCCCTTCACTGGCTCCCCGACAGACCGGCGGAATTGCCAATCTGCCAATAAATTTTCTATCAGGCTTTTTCGACCTGCGTAAACTCAAGCTCAACCGGCGTGGATCGACCAAAGATCGATACCGCTACACGCAATCGGCTCTTTTCGTAATTCACTTCTTCAACGGTTCCGTTAAAGTCGTTAAACGGCCCATCGGTAACACGCACCATTTCGCCCGGCTCAAACATTGTCTTGGGGCGTGGCGCCTCTTCAGAGTCGTGCACGCGCTGCAAGATCAGATCGGCCTCTTTATCGGTAATCGGCGCAGGCTTGTCAGCCTTGCCCCCAATAAAGCCCATAACACGAGGCGTCTCTTTAACCAGGTGCCAGGTGTCGTCATCAAGGGCCATATGAACGAGCACATAACCGGGGAAAAACATTCTTTCACTGGTGCGCTTTTCGCCGCCCTTCATCTCTACCACTTCCTCGGTAGGTACTAAGATGTCACCGAAACGCTCCTGCAAACCATGCAGCTCGACTCTATCACGCAGAGCGCCTGCAACCTTTTTCTCGTAACCCGAGTAAGCATGTACCACATACCAACGCATCGACATGCCGCTCTCCTAACCCATTATCAGTGATGCGCCCCAACTCAAAAAGGAATCAATTCCCCAGAGAATCAGCGACATCAATAAAATTAACGCAACAACAATCAATGTAGTTTGATTGCGCTCTTGCTTCGTTGGCCATACTACTTTGCGCCATTCTGTCCGCGCGCCAACCGCTAGCGCAATGACCGCCACACCCTTTTCTGTCTGAGAGATAAACCCTACAGCCACAACGACCGCGACAATCATGCCTACTGCACGATAGAGAACTGACTCAGCAGCGAAGTACCAGTTTGCGTATATAGCGCCGCCAAGCACCAAAATCGCAACCAACCACTTAAGCCAGTCCAGTCGAAACTGCTTGTCTTCTGTTACAACACTCATTCGCATGTCCCAACTTAATTAATGGCAGGCCAGGAGGGACTCGAACCCCCAACAGCCGGTTTTGGAGACCGGTGCTCTACCAATTGAACTACTGGCCTAAAAATTTACTTACCTCAACAACTAAGCCGAGACGCCCAAAGACACCTCGGCCCA
>JALRJD010000211.1 GCA_023255165.1 Porticoccaceae bacterium
GTTGGCGATATCGAGCTAGGCCCGCTGGTGGATCGTGTCTCCGCCTATACGCCAGTCCCTGGCGGTGTCGGGCCAATGACCATCAACACGCTGATTCTGCAATCGGTTGACGCGGCAGAGAAAAAACTTGGCTAAGACTGGCTGCTGATCTTTTTGATCATCGCCGCAATCGAATCCCGCGCATAGGGCTGGTTAATCGACCAGACCTGTGCCGCGGTCTCAACGTCCAGCATCTCTTTATGGCTATTGGTGCCACCCGCCTTGCGCAGCGTCTCTTTGGTTCGCAACAGCAACTCTTTCGGCAGATCGCGAATATTGGCGGTAAATTCAAAGGCCTCGGCAACCAGTTTTTCCGCGGGCACGCACTTCCAGGCGAGCCCCTTTTCAACCGCTTCAACGCCGCTTAGTGATTGCGAAAATAGCAGCATGCCCGCCGCAGTGTTCCAGTTGACCAATTGCCGCAACATCCAGGTGTTGCCGCCGCCCGGATGCAAACCCAACCCAAAGAAGCGCGGCTCAAAACGCGCCGCTTCGGTGACTATACGTACGTCACAGCCCACCGCCATATTAAAGCCCGCACCCACAGCCGGGCCATTCACCGCAGCAATGGTCGGCAACTTGCAGTTGGCGATACTTAAAAAGCCACTGTAAATCGCTTCCAGTTGCTGCTGATCCGGAACCAGATCACTCAACTGACCACCGGCACAGAAAGCCTTGCCACTGCCGGTGACGATCAACGCCTTCACCTCGGGATTTTCCTCGGCCTCACGCACGTAGTCGACAATCCGGGCGCAGACATCGAGGGTTAACATATTGCGTTTATCGGGATTATTCAGGGTAAGCAACGCCGCGTTATCGCAGATTTCAAACAACACCAGTGACATAAACAAGTTCTCTTCCAAAACAAAGTACAAGGATAACATTACAGGACTTCTATGGCGCAGCGGCATACCGTATAGTCGCACAAATAGTCATCTGAACCAGTTTGAAAAGCGGAATTTTATTTGTGTCCAGATTATCAACCGCCCCGCATTGCCAACTATCAGCCAACCGGCTGGTTGCCCATCGCGGCCTGCAAAAAACCTACCCGGAAAACACCGCTCTGTCGGTGCGCAAAGCCATCGAAGCGGGCGCCCAGTTTGTGGAAATCGACATACAGTTGAGCAGCGACCAGCAACCAATGGTCTACCACGACATGAACCTTGCCAGAGTTAGCGGCCATAAAGGCAGGGTCTCTGAATTGAGCTGTGAGCAGCTGATTGCGCTGCCCGCCTATGAACCCGGCCGTCTCGGCGATCAGTTTATCGAGCAGACAATCTCGCCGCTGGCCGCGGTGGTTGAGATTGTCGCCATGCATGCGGGCGTCACCCTGTTTGTGGAATTAAAAGAAGAATCAATTGCGGAGTTTGGTGCCGAGATTATGCTCGCCAATGTCTGCGAGGTGCTGCTGCCGATTCGTAATCGCGCCGTTCTGATCAGCTTTGACTACAAGATTATCGCAGCCGCCAGAGCGGCTGGGTGGCCTCAGGTGGGCGCCGTGTTGCGCAAGTGGCGGCATATTGATAGCGAGGAGATTGCGGACATTGCCGGTGACTACTGTTTTGTCGACTATAAAATTATTCCCGAAAATGAAAACCTCGCCCGCCTGACATCCACATTGGTCGCCTACGAAGTGGGCACTGTTGAGTTGGCCCATCAATTGGCCGCGCGCGGTGTGGCCATGTTTGAAACATTCGATATCAATACATTGCTGAATCAAACCAATAAGGAAAGTCGTGCCACAGACCTTTGATGTATGCGTAATAGGCGGCGGCATTCATGGCGCCGGTGTCGCTCAGGCCGCAGCCCTTAGTGGCCTATCAGTGGCGCTAGTTGAAAAAAGCGGCTGGGGGGCTGGCACCTCTTCCAAGTCGAGCAAGCTGATTCACGGCGGGCTGCGCTACTTGCAAACATTCCAATTCGGCCTGGTTCGCCAGAGCTTGCGCGAACGCCGCACGCTGCTGACGATCGCCGACGATATTGTTAAACCCAACCATTTCTATCTGCCGATTTATAAAGGTGGTCGCTTTAAACCCTGGCAAGTGCGCATCGGGCTAGTACTCTATCGACTGCTGGCCGGGCGCAATAATCTTGGCGGTTTTAAAAAGCTGCCGAAGTCTGACTGGGATCAGCTTGAGGGGCTCAATAGCGCCAATCTGGCGGCTGTATTTATCTACCAGGATGCACAAACTGATGACAAAACCCTGACCCAGCGTGTGGTGGCCTCGGCGAAACAACATGGCGCCACCCTCTTCTGCCCCGCCCGCTTCCTGACCGCCGAGCAGCAGGAGGATGGCTATCTGGTAACCATTGCCCAGCAACTGGAACATGGCAGTGAATTAACCACCATCGCCTGCCGCACGCTGGTCAATGCGGGCGGGCCCTGGATCAATCGTATTGCCGACACCATTGAACCCAAGCCGCCGATGATTAATGTCGATTTGGTTAAGGGTACCCATTTGCAGTTTGCCCAACAGCTAAGTGCGAAATGTTTTTACCTGGAAGCCCAAAGTGATCACCGCGCGGTGTTTGTGCTGCCCTATAAAGGCGGCACTCTGGTTGGTACCACAGAGACCTTATTTGAAGGCAACCCGGACGGCGTTAGCCCCAGCCGCGAGGAGGTGGACTATCTGCTGGAGATTATGCATCACCAGTTCCCCCACTTTAACCACAACCCCATCAATGCATGGGCTGGCCTGAGGGTGTTGCCGGCCAATAAAAAGAGTCCGTTTAAGCGTAGCCGGGAGGTGCAGTTTGCTGAGACCCCGAACTATATCGCCATCTATGGCGGCAAGCTGACGGGCTATCGCGCTACCGCGGAGGTGGTTCTGAAAAAGATTCGCAAGTCGATGCAACAGCGCGCGGCGCTGGCAGGTTCTGGCAATCCGACCACTGCACTTTTCCAGATTGTGGATTCATCAAAGGTAAAGATTTAAAGCTTCGCGATTAGTGGGGTGAGCGCCGTCATTTAGGAAATTGTCTTACCGGATGAGCCCGCCTCTATATTATATTTCCAAAGGCGCCTACCTCTATCTTGTCATTTCGAGGGAACGCCCTACTACTTCGTCTTTCCGAGGGAACGCAGAGACCGAAGGAATCCATTTGGTTTTGTGTTTGGTTGGGTGGTTGTGAGCCCAGCATCTGCAGACCCTTGTTCGCGGTTCCATTCCTTTGCGTCTTTCAGCGCTCGGAAAACTCGCTTTGCATCCCTGCAAAGCTCAAACAGATCCGTCGCTCAGCCTGAAAGTCGCTGCAGTCATAAGCGGACCCTGATTGCTCTCAAAGGTCCGCGGATACCGTGCTCCAACTAGCCCTAGCTCAACTCACCAAACCCAGCCTGCCTGAGAATGTCGCGCGTCGCCTGGCAGGCTTGTTGCGCTGCCTCGGTGGCACTGAGTTGATCAAGCTTGTCAGAAAATATCTCCGGGCCTATATCAACAATCCCGTTCTTTTGACGCAGAATGGTCAAGACTCTCATCAGCTCAAGCTCGCCATCGCCAGGTAACTCTCGAAAGCGCAACGTATCTTCAAACTGACTGTCTCCCAACTGGGTCTTCATGGCATCGGCCAGCTGCACAGTGGTGATTACGCCATCGGGCAATTGCTCCAAAAGCTCAAAGTTGGGCGTGCCTTTCAAAAAGTGCCAGGTATCCATCAATATGCCTGCATTGCTTGCTTGACTGCCATTCACAATACTCCAAGCATCGTCGAGCGTTGCAACACCCCACATGGGTAAAAATTCCAGATCGACACGAATGCCCATAGCATCCGCCTGCTGACAAAATTGGCCAAAGCAGTCCGCGAGCTGCGTCTGTTCAAATTGCCCAGGATTAAATGTACCGGTTGCGCAAATAGCGGTGAGACCAAGCTGCTGGCAAATCTCCAGACAGCCCTCAGCGCTGATATCAAAAACCGCTTTGGCTGCGTCAGGCAGGTCGTCATTGAATGGGATGGGCGCCCAGGCGCTAAAGCCGTCGTAATGACCGAGGGCAATTCCTTGGTCGGCGGCCATGGCAACAATATCGTTGGCACTGAGACCGCTGTCGATAAGTGCTCGATATGTGGTGAGTCCAATTGGAAGATGACTGAAGCCGGCATTGGCCGCGGCGGCTAGCTGATCACTAAAAGTATGGGTTTTAACGCAGGCGGGCCAGAGCGAGAAATTCACGGTGCTGTTTCCTTGAGGAATTGTTTAGCACCGCAGTATAGAGGCTGCCGCCTCAGCTCTCTAGAGGTGCGTTAGCCGAGGATTCTCTGGTGATTAGATTTAGCTCAAGCTTGGTATCAATTGCCGCTGCGCTTCGATATTATGGACTTTGCCGCCTATGATATTTTTTGCCTCCAGCGCAAAGATGCGCGAGCCAGTTACACGCCAGCAATAGTCGAAAAGGTCGCCGAAAAATATCAGTCGATGTCGGAAGCGGCGCGAGACGCACTGGAAAAGAATATTATCGCTGGGTTGCCTGGCGGCGAGGGCAGTTATGATCGGGCGGGTATTGTCGACGCGATCGATACATTTAATCGTATTGGTAATGAAGGTTACCGTGACAACCTGTTTAAGTTCCTTGAGGAAATCATCCCGGTTGCCGAAGAGGCCGGCGTGGTCATGGCGATACATCCTGACGATCCTCCGTTCTCACTATTCGGGCTGCCGCGGGTGGTTTCCACCGCCGATGATGCCCGCGCGCTGCTTAACGCAGTGCCCAGTCCATCCAATGGCCTCACCATGTGTGCTGGTTCCTATGGCGCCCGCTCCGACAATGACCTGGTGGCGATGATCAAAGAATTTCACGATCGTATTTATTTTGTTCACCTGCGAAACATTCGCCGCGAGGAAAATGGTTCGTTCTATGAGTCGGATCACCTCGATGGCGACAACGATATCGTCGGAATGGTGAATGCACTGTTGGATGAGGAACACGAGCGCAAAGGACTTCCACCTGCTCGCTGCCGCATTCCAATGCGCCCCGATCATGGTCACACCATGGGGGCCGAGCTGAACAACCCAAAAGTTCGACCCGGTTACTCCTATGCTGGGCGTATGAAGGGGCTTGCGGAACTGCGCGGTGTAATTCACGCGCTCAAGGCTATTCGTGGCAGTTAAAATTACTATTGTAAACAGGGAGGTTATTAGTCATGCCACAGAATGCTCTTGAAACGGTAAAAGTTCATCGACTTTATCTGGACATCGCCAGCCAAATCGAACGACAGATTCGTCAAGGTGATATTGAACCGGGGACCAGATTGCCGTCAGAGCGCGATTTAGCGGTCAGCTTTGGTGTCAGCAGACCTACTATCCGTGAGGCAATGATTGCGCTTGAGATTGCCGAGCTGGTGGAGATTCGCACTGGTTCCGGTATTTACGCGTTAACGCCTTCCACTAATATCGCCAACGCCAATGCTGCGGTCGAGGATGTGCCTGGTCCGTTTGAGATTCTTGAGGCCCGCTTGATTATCGAAGCTGAGTGTTCGGCGCTGGCTGCGGCGCGAATTACGGATACGAAGATTGCCGATTTGGAGCGAGCGGTGTCGATTATGGCGAGCGGAAGTTCCAGTGACAAAGAGAAGGAGCGGGCGGACCAGTTATTTCATTGCACTATCGCTGAGGCGACCAATAATAGTGCTTTGCTGTCGAGTGTTAAATGGTTGTGGGATATGCGAAACCGCTCCGAAATCAGTTTGTTGTTTCATCAGCGGGTACGTGATCTTGGCGTGCACCCTTCGGTTGAGGAGCACAAGAAGATCTTGTCGGCGCTTAAAGCGCGGGATCCTGGGAGGGCGAGGAATGCTATGCAGACCCATATTTCCAATGCCATTGATCAGGATGTGTCGGTTCTGGAATTGGAGAGCTAATCCTCTTGGTTTGGGCTTAGTCGAGGGCTTTGTGGTTAGTTGGCTGGTTAGAGACTGTAAAAAAGATTAGTCCATCTCCGTGGTCGCTCCGAATGTGTCTATTTAAAGGGCCCGCAAGCTTTAACGCTTGGCGGCACGCAGTTCATTGAGATGCTCGACCACGAAGTCGATTCGGTCTTGGCCCCAGAAAATCTGGTCACCGATAATAAAACTCGGCACGCCAATCGCACCATCTTCCGCGGCTTCCGCGGCATTGGCGGTTAATCGACCCAAATACATTGTATTGGTTGAGGCTTCGATGAGCGCATCCTGATCCAGGCCGACTCTAGTGGCGACTTCACGCAAAACAGACTCTTCGGCAATATTTTTCCCCTCAGCCCATTCTATGCGCATGGTCTCGACAATATAGTCGCGCAGTCGGCCCTGTTCTTCCGCATAAAACGAAGCGGCGCCCGCAGCGGTTGGATCGGTCTCCATGGGCGGCGGATTAACCGGTATGCCAAGGCGACGCGCGAAGCGCGCCATATCCTGTCTGGCGAGGGGCAATTTGCTTTTGGCACGTTCCGGGGGCGAGCGCAGATCCCAGCCGCCAACCGGCCGCCAGAGCAGATTGATGTTAAAGTCGTCGACAATTTGCCACATGGTTTTCGAGGCCAAATAGCAATAGGGGCTGCGAAAGTTAAAATAAAATTTGACGTCAATATTGCTCACATTGCACCTCTTGGTAGAGTTGTATTAAAAAATTTAACGGCCCTGACTACGCATATGCTGCGTGGTAAACGAGCGATGTTTCAATGGTTCGGGTGCCTGTCTGCTCTTTAACTGCAGTGTGGTGCAGTGTTGCGCCTGTATATCGACCATGCCAACTGCTTCAGTGATTAAACCCTGCCAGTCTTTGTTGGTCGGTGCGTGCAGTTCCGAAGAGCTGGCGGCAATGACAGATAGTTTCCAAAGCTTGCCGCCACGATCGTAGATGCGACCCAGCACGGGTGCATAGGTTGCTGCATCAAGAATGTAGTGCCGTTTCGAGAGCGGATGGTTGGGATCTTTGGGTGTAGCTTCCAAATGATGCACTTTGCGCAACTGCCAGGTTACCTTGGGGAAGCAGTGGCCTGCACCGGTAAACTCAATTAGCTGATGGCCGCTGTCATCGGCGGGCTGTTCCCAACCGTCGAGTTGGGAGTGGCCATAGAGCGGCACCAACAGTTCGTCCGTGCCGAGGTAGGCCCAGTCCATATCCATAATGCGGCCGTTATAACCGAGGAAGTCCTCGATCATAATGTCGCTACCGAGAAAAGCATCGGTTTTCTGGCCGGTGGCCAAACGGCGAACGCGTCGCTGGGAACTCATGTACATCCAGGCTTGCTCGGTTGCCGAATCCACTTCATTGCGGTGAATCAGCAACTGGGTATTTCGAATATCCTGTGGCGCCTTCACCTGGAGATATAGAGCCGTGAATAAATTGGAGGGGTTGTTTTCCAGCTCTGGCAGCGGCTCATTGGTGTGGCGATACTTGTAGCGAAGTATGGCGCCATACATTTCCAGAGTTCGCTCGATACTGTCTTTTTTCATATCACGGTATTGCCAGTGAAACGCTTCTGTTTCCGTTTCATCCGGGGCATAACCGTAGCGCATATTCCAGGCTGCCTTGATGCCGGCCTGCGGGTCATCGGTTGCCAAGCTGACGAATGGCCGCCCGCCAGCATAACCATTTAGTTCACCCGGTTCCGCGCCAATGGTTGTTGCGCCAAGTTGCTGTTGGGTGGTCTGACGATAGTTCGGGTGCACCGGTATCACCAGGGATTCACCAAGCGGTATGGTTAATTCGCCCTGTTCAATCAATGCTGCAATCGGGCTATCGAGCCACTGCCGATATTGATCGAGATTCCTCGAATCGATCACAACCCCAGCTTGCAGGAGGCTGACATCATTGGTTTGCAGACTGGGGTTGAATTCGTTATCGAGGGCCTCAACAGCGACTGATATGCTGCTGACAGCGCAGAGGGCGGAGTATAAAACCGCAACTGCAACAGGCTTTAACAGGCCTACCGTAATGTGTTTAAACATATAGCCATCCTTTTTGGAAAAACACATTACTGGCCTTTGGACATGGTCAGGGCCAAATCTTCAATCATGTCTTCCTGTCCGCCAACGGTACCGCGACGTCCCAGTTCAACCAGAATATCCCGAGCCTGCAGGCCATATTTTTGTGCTGCGCGCTGAGCGAATAACAGGAACGAGCTGTACACACCGGCGTAGCCCAGGGTCAGTGCGTCGCGGTCGATACGAATAACCTGGTCCATCATCGGTACGACCAAATCTTCGGCAACATCCATAATCTTGTAGAGGTCGATGCCATCGTCCACACCCATGCGGTGTAACACGGCGACAAAGACTTCCAATGGCGTGTTGCCGGCACCGGCACCGAGACCGGCTACCGAACCATCAATGCGATTAGCGCCGGCTTCAATGGCGGCCAATGAGTTGGCAATGCCCATGCCGAGGTTGTGGTGACCGTGGAAGCCGAGCTCTGTTGCAGTGTTCAGTTCACTGCGCAGGGCGCCAATCTTTTCGGTGACTTCGTCGGGCAGCATATAGCCGGCCGAATCGGTACAGTAAATGCAGTTGGCGCCGTAGGATTCCATCAGCTTGGCTTGCTCAAGCAGCTGCTCGGTGTTGACCTTGTGCGCCATCATCAAAAAGCCGACCGTATCCAGGCCCATTTTTGCCGCCATACCAATATGCTGTTCTGAGACGTCCGCCTCGGTGCAGTGTGTGGCGATACGAATAGTCGAAACACCGTGATCATGGGCCATCTTGAGATGATCCACCGTGCCGATGCCGGGCAAAAGCAGTGCCGAGATTTTGGCATTCTTCATTTTCGGAATCACCGCGGAGAAATACTCTTCATCGCTGTGAGCTGGGAAACCGTAGTTGACCGAGGTGCCGCCAAGGCCATCGCCGTGGGTAACCTCAATTAAAGGCATGCCCGCATCGTCCAACGCGGTGGCAATTGCGACCATTTCATCCAGACTGATTTGATGTTGCTTGGCATGCATGCCGTCGCGCAGGCTCATGTCGTGAAGGGTGACTTTTTTACCGGTTAAGTTCATCTTGATGCTCCTGCTGATTAGCCGCGAGTGGGTAGTTGAATGGCGCCGCTGGCGGCTTCTTCCGCAAACAGTTCTGCGGTGCGCAAACCTGCCGCCGTCATAATGTCGAGGTTGCCTGCATATTTTGGCAGGAAGTCACCGAGACCCTGAACTTCCATAAAAATGGTGACGCGGTTGCCGTCGAAAATCGGGCCGTTTACCAGTTTGTAACCAGGCACATACTTCTGTACTTTGGCTACCATCTCGTGCACTGAAGCGGTAATGGCAGCCTGATCTGGCTCTGACTCGGTTAAACAGTGAATGGTGTCGCGCATCATCAGTGGTGGCTCAGCGGGATTGACGACAATAATCGCCTTGCCAGCTTTGGCGCCGCCCACTTGCTCGATACCGGCTGAGGTTGTGCGGGTAAATTCATCGATGTTTTTGCGGGTGCCGGGACCAATCGACTTGGATGCTACGGTGGCAACAATCTCGCCGTAGGCGACAGGCTGAACCTGTGACACTGCGGCAACCATGGGAATGGTGGCCTGTCCACCGCAGGTAACCATATTGACATTCATTTCCAGGTGTTTGGCGTGCTGCTGTAAATTGACTGGCGGCACGCAGAACGGACCGATGGCGGCCGGCGTCAGGTCAATCATTATCACACCCAGCTCGTTGACCTTGCGTGAATTTTCAGCGTGTACATAGGCGGAGGTGGCGTCAAATGCAATGCGGATATCGTCTTCAAGAATATGTGGCACCAGACCGTCAACGCCGGTGGTGGAGACTTTCATGCCAAAGTCACGGGCGCGGCGAATGCCTTCTGACTCTTCAATACCCACCATCCACACAGGCTCAATCCAGTCACTGCGCATGGCTTTCATCAGCAGGTCAGTGCCGATATTTCCCGGGCCGATAATCGCGGCTCGCAATTTCTTGCTCATAGCAAAACTCCTAATTAGACAAATTTCATGGTGACGGTGCCGAGCCCTTGATAACGGACACAGATAGAATCGCCTTTTTCAACAAGCACCGCGGCTGTGATGCCGCCGGTCATAATAAATGTTCCCGCGGGAATCACTTCGTCGCGCTCGTGGAGCATTTTGGCCAGCATGGCAACGCTGGCGGCGGGGTGGTCGAGCACTGCGGCGCCGGCGCCGAGCTCAACGATTTCGCCATTTTTCTGCATCACCACACCGATGGTGCTCCAGTCGAATGCATTTGGTGCTGCGGAGTGGCTACCGACCACAAAGCGAGTCGATGAGGAGTTGTCGGCCTGCACACTGATCAGGTCGAACTTAAAGTCTTTGTAACGTGAATCAATAATCTCAACGGCTGGAACCACCAGTTCGGTTGCCGCCATCACTTCGTCAATGGTGACATCTGGACCGCGCAGCTCTTTGTTGGTGATAAAGGCAATTTCGGCTTCGACCTTGGGATGAATCAGTTCATCGAAGGGTACTTCGGCGCCGTCGGGCAGGCTGAAGTAGTCGGCGAGGAAACCATAGCAGGGGGTTTCGACACCCATCTGTTTCATTTTTGCCCAAGAGGTCAGACCCATTTTCATGCCGACGATCTTGTGCCCGCGATCAACCTTGCGGCGGCGGATCTCCCATTGAATATCAGCCGCATCTTTGTCGGTCATATCGGGGTAGTCGTCGGTAATTTTAATAACTTCATAGGCCTGCAGCTCTGCGTTCTCAAGATGCTCGGCCAGTTTGGCGATCGTCGCCTGATCCAGATTGTTGGTCATCGATATACTCTCCAGTTAGCAGAAGCGGATGCGGCAATTGCCCATGCCGCCAACCTTTACATTCATTTCGTCGCCAGCCACAACTGGCTCAAGAGGCACCAGAGAACCGGACAGAATGATTTCGCCCGCTTTCAGAGGAATGCCAAACTGGCCGAGAGTATTAGCCAGCCAGGCAACGCAGTTCACCGGGCTGCCAAGAGCCGCGGCGCCAGCGCCAACGCTGAGTGTTGAACCATTTTTCTCGACCACCATGCCGCAGGTGGAGAGATCAATCTTGCGTGGATCGACAGCAGCTTTCTCATTGACCACAAACAGGCCGCAGCTCGCGTTGTCCGCGACAGTGTCCTGAATTTTTATCTGCCAGTCTTCAATACGTGAGTCGACCACTTCAAAGCAGGGCATAACCGCTTCGGTTGCGGCCAACACATCAGCATTGGTAATGCCCGGCCCGATCAGATCTTTCTTTAAAATAAACGCGATCTCGCCTTCGGCTTTCGGCTGAATCAACAGCTCACTGATCGGCATCTCATCACTGAACACCATTTTGTCGGTGAGGTAACCAAAGTCGGGCTGGTAGACACCAAGCATGTTTTGCACTGCTTTACTGGTGACACCAATTTTTTTGCCGATAATGTTCTCTCCGGCATTCAGGCGTTGCTCGAGCATGCGCAGCGAAATGTAGTAGGCGTCGTCGATAGTGATATCGGGGAAGCGTTCGGTGAATGGGCGCAGCACGGTGCGGTTAACCATTGCCTCATACAGCTCATCGCCACATTGTTCGATTAATTGTTTATCCATGGTCGTGGTCTCGTTAAACGTTATTGTTCTTGGTCAGCTTCGCTGAAGAAGTTATCAACCAGCTGGGTAAAGCGGTCGGCCTGTTCGATCTGTGTCCAGTGGCCGCATTGGCCAAACACATGCAGTTGTGATTTGGCGATCCAGCTTGCCATGGTCAAGCTGGTTTGGAGTGGGATGATCTGGTCATCGCGGCCGTGAATCAACAAGGTCTGATGCGGCAGCGCGCGGATATCTTCCTCGCTGCTGGCCAGGGCATCGACCCACTGTTGTCGCGGTGTCGGGAACATCGCGGCAAAGGCTTCCTGAAACCCGGGTTGGATGCTGGCTCGATAGCGCAGTTCAGCCAAGTCATCGTTGACCAGTAACTGATTCCAGGAAAACAGCGAAATAAGCTCGCGCATGGTGGCGGCCGAAGGGGTGTAACCCCACACTCTGTCGAGGCCGTCGGTTAAGGGGAAACTGACACCCACCGAACCCATCAACACCAAACGTCTGACTCGCTCCGGGTGGGCAATGGCAAAGGCCAGCGCCAGAGCACCACCAAAGCTGTTGCCGATCAGATCAACCCGTTCCAATTGCAGTTTGTCCATCAGGCCGAGCAGATGTTTGAGCCAGCGTTGCATAGAGTAGTGGTTGTCCGCTGGCCGCTCGGTGTAACCAAAACCGAGCATATCTGGCGCAATTACTCGGCGTTTTTGTGCCAGCACCGGCAGTGTCAGACGCCAGTTGGCCCAGGCCGTAACACCCGGGCCAGAGCCGTGAATCAGCATTATCGGAGAGCCGCGACCGTTATCGTGGTAGTTGGTGGCGACACCATCGATGTCGATGGTTTGGCCAATTTCCGGATTTGTCATTATTTGCGCGTCCATCGGGTTAGAGTTTGATGCAGACATTTTTCAGTTCGGAATAAAATTCCAAGCCATGGACACCGCCCTCGCGTCCGATGCCGGATTGTTTGGCGCCGCCAAAAGCAGTGCGCAAATCACGCAGGAACCAGCTGTTGACCCAAACCAGACCCACTTCCATTGCTTCGGCAACCCGTACCGCGCGGGAACTGTTCTCAGTCCAGACCGCCGCGCAGAGCCCATAGTCGGTATCGTTGGCCAGGGCGATCGCTTCTTCTTCTGTATCAAACGGGCGGATATGGCAGCACGGGCCAAAGATCTCTTCGCGAATAACCCTTGCATCGTCGGCCAGATCAGTCCAAATGGTGGGCTCAATCCATGCACCGCTGTTCATCTCCGCACCCATGTCCGGGATACCGCCACCAGTGACCACGGTAGCGCCTTCTTCCACCGCCAGCTTGTAATAGGAATGTACTTTTTCACGGTGCTCAAGACTGACCAGCGGGCCAAAGTTGGCCTCTTCATCTTCCGGCCGACCGAGTTTAAGTTTTTCGACATCTGCCTTGAGCCGGGCGACAAATTCATCGTAGACAGGGCGCTCAACATACACTCTTTCAGTGCCCAAGCAGACCTGGCCACAGTTGACAAATGCGGAGCGCATAGTGCCCTCAACTGCTTTGTCCAGATCACAGTCGGCAAATATCAGTGCCGGGTTTTTGCCGCCACATTCCATGGAAATGTTGCGCAGTCCGACCGAGGCGGCGCGCATAATCACTTCGCCGGTGCGCGTCTCACCGGTAAAGGTGATGGCGTTAATCAGTGGATGAGTAGTAAGGAATTCGCCAGCTGATTGCGGGCCAAAGCCGTGTACCACGTTATATACCCCTGCCGGCACGCCGCACTCGTTCATCACTTCGCCGAGCAGGGTAGCGGTGGCCGGTGTTTCCTCCGACGGCTTCACCACAACGGTATTGCCGCAGGCGAGTGCCGGGCCAACTTTGAAAGTCATCAACAGCAGCGGCAGATTCCACGGGCTGATTACCGCGACCACCCCTTTGGGTGATCGGTGCCCGTAGTTCAGGGCGCCAGCGCCATCCGGGGTGTCGAGCTTAAATGACTCGGTCGGGTGGTTTGCCAGTGTTTCCGAGAAGGCTTTAAAGTTGGCCGCGCCGCGCGGAATATCAATATGCGAGGCGATTGAACGGGGCTTGCCGGTGTCTCGACATTCGGCAGCCAGAAATTCTTCAAATCGTTGGTTAATACGGTCGGCCACTTTGTTGAGCAGGGCGATACGCTGCTGCTGTGCCATTTGACCCCAGGGGCCGCTCAAGGCCTGCTTGGCCGCTTTAACTGCGGCATCCACATCGGCTGCGCTGGCTTCACTGACCGTACCAATTAGGCTATTGTCTACCGGGTCGCGGTTTTCAAAGGTTGCCCCGTTGATTGAGGCGACGAAGTTACCGTCAATAAAGTGCTTAAATTGCATTTGTAGTCTCTTGAAATTTTGTTGTTGTAAGCGCTTGGGGTTTGACAACCGGCACGCTGGTGACGGCTGTCAGGCGTTGTGGTAATCAGGTCAAAACGGTGAGGAATCGCTCGTTGATTTCTCTGGTGTGATAGAAAATCGCTTTGCCCAACTCACCCGTGTCCCAGGTTACTGTTGGGTGGTCTGGGTAGTGGTAGTCGCCGCCACAGAACACTTCGGAACGGTTGCCGGATGGGTCGAAGAAATAAATGGTTTGACCATGGGTAAGCCCATGTCGCGTTGGCCCGATATCCAATGGTGTATCGGTCATGGAAATCAGGTCGGCTGCACGCAGTACATCCTGCCAGTTGTCGAGCCAGAACGAGGCATGGTGGAACTTATCTTTTTCTGGGTGGCCAATAAAGGCTACATCATGAGCCTTGGATGAGCAGGAAAAGAATACCGCAGCTTTGTTGCCCTCTGGATCAAGAACCTGTTCGGCAAGATCGAAACCGAGCACTTCAGTGAACAATTTGACGTTTCCTTCAAGATCATCGCCGTAGAGCAGGCAGTGGTCGAAACGGGTTGCTCGCATGCCAGTCAGATTGCGCGGCCAGGCTTCCGGGTTGCGGTCGGTCAGGCCCCATTTTCCAGTCTGCTCTTTCTCTGCGAACAGTTCAAGGTTGTGACCGGTTGGCGCCTTAAAACGAATACGGCGGCCGCAGCCTTTTAATTCCCCAGCCGGTATCTCGGTGACTTCGGCACCGTAATCGCGCAAATCCTGCTCCAAACGGTCGAGCGCGGCGTTGTCGATCACCTTGTAACTGACAAAATCCATACCGGGCTCATCGGCTTCGCGAAGAACGATTGAGAACTTGTCGACTTCAGTCCATCCTTTAAGATAGACGCGCCCCACGTCATCGCGGTCAACTTCAATCAAACCAATAAGATCGCGGTAGTGCTTGAGCGCTTCTTCAATGTCGAGCACACGGATCTGAATGTGTCCTGGTCTCATTACACCTTTTCTCATATTTCACCTCTTGCTGTTTTGTTTTAGTTATTGTTTTTTCTTGTGCATTTTTACGACGGTTTTTGCACACTAATCTAGCGCTTCTATCACCATGTCGCTGTTGGGAAATATTCGGCAGGAGAGAGCTAAACCCTCCGCCAGTTCATCGGCGGAAACATGTTTAATACTCATCTTCTTGCTCTCGTAGTCGCCGCTGATTATTCTGATTTTGCACACGCCACAACCACCGCCTCGACAGCCAACATCAATGGCTTTTTGACGCTGACTTACAACGCCACCGAGCAGCGATTGGCCCGCTTTGCAGGAGAACACTGCATCGCGGTTGATAATAGTGATTTGATAACGCTCCATTACCCCCAGCCTTAACTGTTCTGTGCCTGCTGTTTTCTAAACTGTAAGTCTTTGAATCCTAAATTCTTTTAAAGAGCGCGCTGCGCTGCACTTCTCCCGCACCGTCTGCCGCGGTGACAAATTTTTCCATGTGAATATCATTTTCAAACAGCCGGCCCTGCATTAGGGCGGAAATGGCTGCATCAATCATTAACGGTGGCCCACACAGATAAGCCTTGTGGCCGGCAAACTTGCCGTCGAAGTGAGCCGCGGCCGCTTCGTGGACAAAACCGGTAAAGCCGCTCCAGTTATCATCGGCTTCAGGCGCGTTAAGTGCCGGCACATAGGTAAAATTACTGTGCTCGCCGGCAAGTGTTTCAAAGCGTTCGCGATGGTAGAGTTCGGCGACGTTTCGCGCGCCTTGAAAGAGTGTGATATTGCGCTGATCACCCTGCTCGATAAGATCGAGAATCATCGATTCAGGTGATGAGAGACCAGATCCCCCGGCAATAAAGATCACATCCTGACTATCCGACTTGCGCACAAAAAATTGTCCATAGGGGCCGGACAGATCCAGTGAATCGCCAACCTTTAATTGGTTGTGGATATAACCGGTCATGTCGCCACCGGGCACTTCCCGAATATGCAGTTCCACTTGATTTGGGTTGCTTGGTGGGTTGGCAATCGAGAAGGCTCGCGTACCGTCGACCTCCGGTATCAGAAGATTGATATATTGACCGGCCTGAAATTCAATCGGCCGATCGAGTTCCAGGGTGATGCCTTTGATCGTGGGGGAGAGTGTCTCGATAGCTGAAACGGTGGCCTTGTAGTCTTCTACCAGAAAACCGGCAAAGTCGGGATCGACATCAATATCAGCTTCGATCACCAAATCTGATTCAGGCATCGCGCAGCAGGCAAGAATTTTGCCATCTTCGCGTTCCATATCCATCAGTGCAAAGGGCGATGCGTCACCCTGATCCACATCACCTTCAATCAGTAGGCACTTGCAGGTCGCGCAGGTGCCATGGCCACAGGCAAAGGGCAGCCACACGCCCTGACGCAGAGCTGCATTGAGAATGGTTTGCCCTTCTTCAACTTCAATAATATCGCCGGTTGGCTCTATCGTGACTTGATAACTCATTACTACTGTCCTTAGACGCCCGCGCCCTTATACCCTTTGAGTTCCGGTGTTTGCAGTCGAACCAGTGATTTATGGCCAATGCCAACATCGGTCAGCGTTTGATCCATAGTTGGTTTGACCGACTTATTGTCAACCAGCCACTGAGCGGTTTCCCAGTTGATCTGTGCACACTCCGGGTGGGCGGCAAATTCCTGTGGGAAAAACCCTTCAGTTAGTTCTTTAAATGTCATGGTGCGTGGCAGCGGATAACAGCGCGGCGACGCATAAAACAGGTGCTTGTCCCAGCCGATGAAGACCAGAATGGCACCGCCAAACTCTTCAACTCGATCTTTAAAGTCGCCGTGATAATCTGGACGCAATGCTTTAATTGCCATAATGTTTCTCTTTTAAAATGGCGGGCTGGCCAGCGGCCAGCCCGCACTCGGGGTTAAATTAGGCTACGCCCTTCCAAGCCTTCCAACGCTCTTCGTCTGGCGAACCTTTGTAGTCAAGATTGGCTACGCCATTGTCGAGGTTGTAATACTCAATAACCTTGTCAAGTCCACCGCCGCCGCAGTTGCCCTGCAGAATTTGGTGAGGTGGCAGCCATGCGTGAACATACTTTTCAGGCTCATCGTCAAAGATGTGTTTGCACGGGTCGGAGCAGAAGTGGAAACGCTCTTCCTGATACACAGTCTCGCGGAAGGCGGTCTGGGTCGGATCGGTCATCTCGGTAAAGATCATCGGAATCTGACAGACCTGGCACAGCTGAGGCAAACCGGTGGTATAGAAACGCTCACCTTTGGCTTCAAGTTCCGCAGCCATCTCCCAGCGGGGACGATAGTATTTGTCGAAGGTATCGGGGTATTTCGCGCTCAACCAATCCAACTCTTCAGCTGATGGAATCCATGTATGGAAAGCCGCTGCATGAGTGTATTGATAGAAGACCCACCACGCCTGGTGGCTAATGTGTTCCTTCTCTTGCTTGATGGTTTCGACATAGTCGGGCATTTTGATGCCGTAACGCTCAAGATCTTTGAACAGTGCGCCGCCGGCATCTTCAAAGT
>JALRJD010000246.1 GCA_023255165.1 Porticoccaceae bacterium
TCAGCAGATTAAGGGCCTCGAATCACAGCTTGGCTGCGCCCTGTTTAAACGTCTGCCCCGCGGACTGGAACTGACCGATGCCGCGCGCGCCTATATTCCCGGCGTGCGCGAATCGATTGAAAAACTCGCCGTGGTCACCGACGAAGTGTTTGGCAAAGAGCGCAGCCACACCCTGACGGTGCGGGTTAATCTGGTGTTTTTTAATACCTGGCTGGCGCCGCGGCTGGCCGATTTTCGCCACCACTATCCCGATATCGACCTACGCTTTACCAGCAATATCTGGCTCGACCAGGAAAACAAGGAAGCGGATATCGAGATTCGCTACGGCAAAGGCATGTGGCCCGACCTGATCAGCGACCGCCTGACCTGGGACCAACTGATTCCGGTCTGTAGCCCGCAATTGTTAAGCAGCGATCAGCTGAGCAAAAACTGCTCACCGCCCGCCAACCCGCGCGAGCTTTCGGATCATACATTGCTACATGTGATTGGCTATGAAGAGGGTTGGGGCTACTGGCTCAACCGGCTCGGCTATCACAGCATTGATGCCTCGCAGGGCATTCACTTTGACTCACTGATGACCGCTATGGAAATGGCCGTGCAAGGGCATGGTATCGCGCTGAGCCGCACCTCGGTGGCGGCAACACTGCTTGAGTCCGGGCGTTTGATTAAACCCTTTGAGGAAACTGTACCCACCGAAGAGGCCTTTTTTGTTGCGATTCCATCCAACAAACCCATCCAAAGTCATGTGCAGACTTTTCGCAACTGGGTGATCTATCAGGGTCAGAATGCGCGTTATTAAACGTCCTGTTATCAACATCATTCATTAGTAAGAGCTGCCAATAGCAGCTGGTTCCGCTACCTGCGTTACATCGAGATGGGCAACCACACGGCGCACCCACAGATACCCGACAATCGATGCCATCACTCCGCCCAGCGCGATCGATAGCCACACCGACCAGATTGGCAGAGAAAAAGTCGAGACGGATACAGCTGCCAAAGCCAGGGTAGTGCCAACACGGCCAATGGTTATCCAAAAGCCGGGCCAAGAGCGACCAAGCCCCTGAAATGTGCTTGCGACAATAAATGACACCGCAAAAAACGCGTAACCGAACGGCACAATGCTGAAATACTGAAGGGTGTAGGCAGTGACGGTCGCATCAGTGGTAAACACTTCCACAATAAGCGGCGCCAGAGCAAATGTGATCAGGCCACAGAGACTTGCAGAGGCGGCACCAAATAAGATGGTGGTGCTGAAGATTTTCCTGACTCGCTCGTGATTACCGGCACCAATATTCTGCCCCATCATCGCCATGGAACCGAAACCAAAACCAATGGCCGGG
>JALRJD010000302.1 GCA_023255165.1 Porticoccaceae bacterium
GAGGCAAAAATTGCTGGTATTACACCCGCCATATTGACCTTGAGCGGCAGATGCGAGCTCTGTGCGTTGTAGGCCTGACGACCCTGACGCTGGGCGTAGTTAACAGTCAGTCGACGCTGTCCGCGTTCAACAAAGACCACAAAATAAACCACGGCGATGGCAATAATCATTACCAGAATCAGGGTCAGGGAATTCAAATCACCCTGTCGTGCCGACTCCAGTGCCTGGCCAATTGCGCCGGGGATACCTGCAACAATACCGGCGAAGATCAACATCGAAATACCGTTGCCGATGCCGCGCTCGGTGATCTGCTCACCCAACCACATCAGGAAAACCGCCCCCGCGACCAGCGACGAAATCGCCACCAGGTAAAACAGCGTGCTCACTTCGTAGGCCAGCCCTTGTGAGGCAAAGCCAACGGCCATCGCGGTTCCCTGAATCAACGCCAGCACTACAGTGCCGTAGCGCGTGTACTGGTTGATCTTGCGGCGACCGCTATCGCCCTCTTTCTTCAACTGCTCCAGCGCTGGCACTGTGGCTGACAGCAGCTGCATAATGATCGATGCCGAAATGTAAGGCATCACACCCAGAGCCAAAATACTCATGCGCTCAAGCGCACCACCGGAGAACATGTTAAACAGGCCAAGGTATGTGCCCTGATTCTGGGTAAACAGTTCCGCCAGACGATCCGGATCAAAGCCAGGAACCGGGATATGGGTACCAATACGGTAAATAACAATTGCGGCAAACAAAAAGCGAAGGCGAGCCCACAGCTCGCCCAGTCCCTTCGGTGTGCCTGTCGGCATATTACCGGGCTTGGCCATTAGTTAGTCTTCTACCTTTCCGCCGGCGGCTTCAATCGCTGCGCGAGCGCCTTTGGTAGCGCCAATGCCTTTCAGGGTAACCGCTTTGGTCACTTCACCCGAGGCAAACACTTTTGCGCGCTCGATACTGTTGTTGATAATGCCCGCACTGCGCAGAGCTGCGATATCAACAACTTCACTCTCAACCTTGTTCAGCTCTGACAGACGAATTTCCGCAGTCACTGCAGCCAGACGTGATGTAAAGCCGTACTTGGGCAGGCGCTTCTGCAATGGCATCTGGCCGCCTTCGAAACCGGGACGAATGCCGCCACCGGAACGTGAGGTCTGACCTTTGTGGCCGCGGCCACCGGTCTTGCCCAAACCACTACCAATACCGCGACCGACGCGCTTGGCTTCTTTAACTCGACCCGGTGCCGGGCTTAGGGTATTCAGACGCATCTTAAGCTTCCTCAACCTGCAACATATAGTTAACTTTATTGATCATGCCACGGACTGATGGAGTGTCTTCCACCTCAACAGTGTGACCGATACGACGCAAACCCAAACCGGAAACACAGGCCTTGTGATTCTGCAGGCGACCGATGGTGCTCTTGGTCTGGGTTACTTTTATTTTTTTCACTTTCGCTTTTGCCATGATCTTCTTCCAATAACTGACGCTTCGCAGCGGTCACTTAGTTGAGGATTTCTTCCACTGATTTGCCACGCTTTGCAGCAACGTCATCTGGTGACTTCATGTCGCGCAGCGCTTTAAAGGTAGCGCGAACAACGTTCACCGGATTGGTTGAGCCGTAGCATTTTGCCAATACGTTTTGTACCCCGGCCAATTCCAGAACAGATCGCATCGCACCACCGGCAATAACACCGGTACCGTCAGAGGCTGGCTGCATGTAAATCTTGGATGCAGCGTGAACGCCTTTGGTCGGATACTGAATAGTGCTTCCATCAAGAGCAACGTCGATCATATTGCGACGAGCTGCTTCCATAGCCTTCTGGATTGCCTGGGGCACTTCACGCGCCTTGCCACGACCAAAGCCAACACGGCCATTGCCATCGCCAACAACAGTCAAGGCAGTAAAAGCGAAAATACGTCCACCTTTAACCGTCTTTGCAACGCGGTTAACCTGAACCAGCTTTTCCATCATTCCTTCAGCTGCAGAGTCTTTCTGATCTGTAAGAGCCATATCGTCTACCTATTAAAATTCGAGGCCGGCTTCACGCGCGGCGTCAGCCAGTGCTTTTACACGGCCATGGTACTTAAAGCCACTGCGATCAAAGGCTACTTTAGTGACACCAGCAGCAACTGCACGCTCGGCGACCAACTTGCCCACAGCGGATGCAGCGTCGGCATTACCGGTGCTGCCGCCACGCAAGTCTTTTTCCAAAGTCGAGGCACTGGCCAGAACACGGTCGCCTTCTGCGGCGATAACCTGGGCATAAATATGACGTGGAGTCCTGTTTATGCACAGACGGTTGGCGCCCAGTTCGCGGATCTTCATTCGCACGCGTCGTGCGCGACGCTGACGTGAAATTTTCTTATCGCTCATCGTATTACCCTAATTACTTCTTCTTGGCCTCTTTGCGTCTTACGTACTCACCGGAGATTCTAACTCCCTTACCTTTGTAAGGCTCTGGTGGACGGAAGGCGCGGATTTCAGCTGCGGCTTGACCCAACACCTGCTTATCCGAGGATTTAAGTAAAACTTCAGTCTGGCTTGGCGTCTCTGCGGTTACACCCTGCGGCAGTTCATAAACCACCGGATGAGAGAAACCCAAAGTCAGATTCACTTTGTTACCCTGAACCTGAGCTCGGTAACCAACACCGACCAAATCAAGCTTCTTTTCAAAACCTTGTGAGACACCAGTTACCATGTTGTAGACCAGCGCTCTGGTAGTACCAGACATGGCGCGGGCAAACTTGGCGCTGGAACGCGCAGAAAAGGTCAGAACATTATCTTCCTGCACAATCTCAACTTCGGGGTTGATAGGCATCGCGAGCGTGCCGATCTTGCCCTTAACGGTTATCTCGGAACCGGCGATGGTGACTTGTACACCACTTGGCAGTTCGACTGGATTATTTGCAACTCTAGACATCTCGTTTTCCTATCAGAATACGGTGCAAAGCACTT
>JALRJD010000034.1 GCA_023255165.1 Porticoccaceae bacterium
CAACCCAGCGAAACCTTTGAAAGTGGAATTGTGAAAACTCTGGAATGGTATTGTCAAAGACGAGGTTAAAATCTGCCAACCCTTATTCCACTGTCAAACCATATGTCAATGAAGGTTTATTTTTAGTCTGATATAGCAGACTAACTGCATTCATCGGCTGGTTCCTTTCGAAACAACCTTTCTGTACCATCTGGGCCAAACTTCTCTTCGATGAGTTTTTCATCCAAGGTCCAGCTCTTATGCAAACAACAAAGTTCAAACTCAACAATCCATTTATGCTGGATTTGCGCGCCCTGGCTTTGCTGCGTATCGGTATAGGTCTTCTGTTGTTAGCCGATTTGGCGATTCGGGCGCCAGACGTGGCACTCTGGTTATCCGATGCCGGTGTTTTTCCCCGTGAAGCATCAATAGGCTTTATTTCTGAATGGCACTGGTCGCTCTATTGGTTGAACGGCCAGCCAGTGTGGGCAGGTTTTCTGATGCTGGTGGCCGCTATTTTTGCGGCAATGTTGATCTTTGGTATCCGCACGCGAACTGCATCGGTGGTTAGTTTTATCCTGTTGGTATCGCTGCATAATCGCAATCCGCTATTGCTGCAGGGTGGTGATAATCTGTTGCTGTTGCTGCTCTTCTGGGGATGCTTTTTACCCTGGGGAGAGAGGGTATCTGTTGATGCCGCCATGGTGAGACAGCCGCGTGGCGATAATGGTTATTTTAGTGTTGGCACGGTTGCGTTGGTGCTGCAGGTGTTGTCGGTCTATTTCTTTTCAGCCTTGCTTAAAACCGGTGATGAGTGGGTGAAGGATGGAACCGCGATTTATTATGCGCTGCAAAATGATCAATTTGCCTTTGGCTTGGCGCAATATTGGCGGGATTTACACTGGTTGACCCAACCCTTGACCCATTATGTTTGGTGGTTGGAACTTATCGGGCCAATATTGGCGCTGTGTCCGCTGTTCTTTGTCGGCTTTCGCACCCTGGCTGTGGTGGCGTTTATTAGTCTTGAAATAGGCTTTATCTTTAACCTGCGCATAGGCCTGTTCCCCTATGTGTCAATTGTCTCTCTGGTTGCTCTTCTACCAACCGACGTTTGGGATAGGCTCTGGCCCAATAAAACGAGTAACACTGCTATACAACTGTATTTTGACAAGCATTGCGTCTTCTGTGAGAAGACCTGTTATCTGCTGAGATATATGCTCGGGTTACCCAATGCAACCATCGAGCCCGCTCAGGACAATGCACAGATTGGGCCGATTCTGGAGCGTGAGAACAGTTGGGTCGTGATTGATCAGCAGGGTCGGCAACTGTTGCGCTGGGCGGCCCTGGTCTATGTTATCCAGTGCAGTCGACGGTTTGCCTGGATTGGCAATTTGCTTATGCGAGTCGGTCAGCGGGGCGATGCTGCCTACAACTGGATTGGTGACCATCGCCAGCAGTTTGGCAAGCTGACTGCTGTGCTAATGCCCTGGCGCGAAAGTTATCATCGAGCTGGTATACCAGTGTCCCTCGTTGCTGGCTGCTTGGCTATTACCGTGTTTTGGAACAATCTGGCATCGATTGATAGATGGGACCCTGTGCATGGCGTCGAAACTGGACTTGGTGATGAGTTCCGCGTATCCGTTCCTGGGGCGGTGACCCCTGTTTATAACTGGCTGCGCCTAAATCAGCGTTGGGATATGTTTGCGCCCTGGCCACAGAAAAACGATGGCTGGTTACTAATGCCTGGCGTTTTAAAGAATGGTGAGCTGATCGAAGCCGGATTCGCGGATCTGCGCGAATTTTCATTTGATCGTCCCATGATTAGTTCTGCCGACTCTGTTCAGTATCCCAACTACCGTTGGCGCAAGTATCTATCCAGATTGCAGAGGGCGAGTAACTCGGAATACCGGCTGGCTTATGGTTCCTGGTTGTGCAGAACATGGAATGCAAAGTATCCAGATTCGCAGAAGTTAAACGCATTTAACCTTTATTGGGTGAAGAAGCATACCGAGCCGCCAGGTAATCCACCGGTAATAACTGTCGACTTGTTGATGCGTTATGAGTGTCGGGACAAAGATTTGATTAATGAAAAAATCGTTGAGAGTGCATTAATCGAAATTTATGGAAAATCATTGGATCTGAAATAGTAGAGCATTTAAAGATAACTACCCATTGTGTGAGTAGTGATTTCTTGCAAATTTGAAGTGCACAATCACTTTTTTTGTTCATTCGGTGTTTATACGATTGATTGTGTGTTTTAACCAACTTATACTCATCTGAATAATTCATAATCGAATAATAATTAGACTTGCTCGGTGGGAATAGTGTGATGCACTCCAGAAAAAAATTAGCAATTGCTTTATCACTCTTAATGGTTGCGCAATTTGGGTTTACTCAGGGCGCAGCTAATACAGGTGCAGCCAATACAGGTACGGCGAGCTCCGGATCTGCAGGCGCAGGAGCCGGAGCGGGCAGTGCCGCGACGGCTGGAGCTGCAGCAGCGGGAACTATTGCCGGTGTTTCAGTTGCCACGGCAATAGCAATTGGCGTTGTTGGCGCGGCAGTTATTGCAAACGCAGTCGATAATAACAACGACAACGGTGGCACGACTGACGGCGGAACTACCGATGGTGGAACTACCGATGGTGGAACTACCGATGGTGGAACTACCGATGGTGGAACTACTGATGGTGGAAC
>JALRJD010000049.1 GCA_023255165.1 Porticoccaceae bacterium
CCATCGATGAGGCGTTTTGTGACGTTTCCGGTTCGCGCGCGCTGTTCGGGTCACCATCCACCATCGCGCGCGCCATTCGAACAAGGATTCGAGACGAGCTCGGACTCGCCGCCTCGGTCGGGGTCGCCTCGGCCAGCGTGCTGGCAAACTCATCGTAGATTCCAGCCTGCACAATCAGTCGGTTGGAGCAGACACAGGTCTGCCCGGCATTGCGGTATTTGGAGACCAGTGCGCCCTGCACGGCGGCATCTATGTCGGCATCGTCAAACACAATAAATGGTGCGTTGCCTCCGAGCTCCATGGAGGTGCGCTTAACCGTTTGCGCACATTCGGCCATCAGCTGTTTGCCCACCGGGGTGGAACCGGTAAAGGTCACTTTGCGTACCAGCGGGTTGCCAGTTAGCTCGGCGCCAATTTCACTGGTGCGGCCGGTGACAATATTCATTAATCCCGGAGGAAGCCCTGCACGCACGGCCAGTTCCATTAGTGCCAGCGCCGACAGCGGGGTGGCATTGGCCGGTTTGCAGACCACGGCACAACCGGCGGCAATGGCCGGCGCAATTTTGCGGGTTAACATGGCGTTGGGGAAATTCCACGGTGTGATGCAAGCGACCACGCCGACTGGCTGTTTGATCACCACAATACGCTTGTCATTGGAGGGCTGCGGAATGGTGTCGCCATAGTTGCGCTTCGACTCTTCCGAGAACCATTCAAGGTAGTTGGCGCCATAGGCAATTTCACCGCGTGCTTCCGCCAGTGGTTTGCCCTGCTCGGCGGTCAGAATCTGGGCCAGATCTTCCTGGTTTTCCATCACCAGATTAAACCAGCGGCGCAACACGGCGGCGCGTTCTTTTACCGTTGAGCTGGCCCACTGTTTTTGCGCGGTGGCCGCGGCTTCGATCATGCGCCGGGTTTCCGCCGTGCCACAGTTGGCGACTCGCGCCAGCACCTCACCAGTCGCCGGGTTGGTTACCGCCAGGGTTTCTCCGCTGTCCGCATCCAGCCACTGGCCGTTGATATGGGCCTGGGTCTGCAGCAGGCTGCTGTCGTTTAAGTGCAATGGCATAGTTAAAATCCTG
>JALRJD010000197.1 GCA_023255165.1 Porticoccaceae bacterium
AGCATCGATCATCACGCCATTGACCTGCCGCACTTTAAGAAATTGGCGCGGGCTGGAGAACTGGTTGCGCTGCGCCGCCAGTGGCTGGCTCACCCCTACTGCTGTCTGGGAATGGACGATCAGTCCGCGGCCCAGCTCTGCAGGATCACCCAGGATTACCGTGCCAATGATCTGACAACCGCGGCCGGCCACGATTTCAGTTTTCCCGGCAATGTCTATCAGCAGTTATTGCAGTTGCAGATTCCAACTCTGTTTATCAACGGTCATTATGAAGCGCCACCGAGACTGGAACTGGCAGGTCGTTTCGCCGCCAGCAGCCCGGATTGTTACAAAACCATTATTCAGGGCGCCGGACATATGGCGGTGTTAAGTCATGCCGCGCAGGTTGCGCGGGCTATTGAGTTGTTTACTCAGGGGCCTGCCAGCTAGTCGGGAAGCGATGAACTGGTAATCGCGCGCGACAGCGCTCGGCTGTCGCGAATCTCGGCACTGATGGCCGCCGCAGCTTCACGCAGAATCGGCAACCGCGTTGCAACCATCTCATCCAGCGACACACGCGAAGTGGACGTTGAGCAGTTGATAGCAGCGATCACACGACCCAACTCATCAGTAATCGCCACTGCCACCGACACAATGCCGTAATCCAGTTCATCCAGCGCCGTGGCGTAACCATTTTCCGATACCTCGCGCAGCACATCCTTCAACTGTGCTGGTTCGTGAATCGTGCGATTGGTGGTTTTGACAAACTCGACACGGTCGCAGTAACGATTGATTTCAGCCAACGACAGACTGGTTAACAACACCTTGCCCATTGAGGTATTGTAAGCCGGGAAACGCGTTCCAACACTGGCATCCAGCTGCACACGGCGATCGGTGGAGACATGCACCAAATAGAGCACTTCACCGCGAGACAACAGCGCCATAGAAGAACTGTCGCCGACCAGATCCCGAACCCGCTGCAAATGTGGCCGCACAGTGCTCTCAAGGTGAGCTGACTCTACATAGTGGGTTCCGAAAGTAAGAACTTCCGCAGTGAGTGAAAACAGGTTGTCGCGTTTGGCAATGTAGCCAAGCTGCTCGAGTGTATGCAGGCAGCGGCGCACCACCGCTGGATTGAGATCGGTCTCAGCTGCGACCTGGGAGATAGTCATCTCGGAACGATTTCCACTAAATGAACGCATTACGCGCAGGCCACGCTCAAGGGTGCTCAGATATTCAGAATCGGTTCTTTTAGTCACGGGATGTTTCACCAGAGCAGCGCTCTATTGATATGGCCTGAGATTACCACAATACCCACTGGCAACCACAGGCAAAAATAATCGGCGCGGCTAATCGCGACGGGCAGTCGATCGCAACAGCCGACCCATGGCGGTTTTGCCCAGCTCGCCGGAAAAGGCATTGTCTTCCCAGGCGGATTGACCGCCAATCATCACCAGATTGACCACGCCGTCGGAACGGTTGACCAGTTGCTC
>JALRJD010000203.1 GCA_023255165.1 Porticoccaceae bacterium
TATTCCGCTGCCGACCAAACTCATCAACCAGCTTGTCTGTGTAGCGCCCTTCAACTTGCAGGTCACCCCAGACAAATGATCGCTGCCATTTTGCCGAGAGTGAATAAAACTCACCGCCCAGGCGGGTAATGGAATGCAGTGTTGGGCTGCCACTATCAAGACTGTCGATATTTAACTTTCCGGCGCTAACGCGCGCTTCAACACTGTCGCCGCCATTGAGGTAGCCAACCACACCAATGCTGCTGACGGTGGAATCATTGTCCCAGGTTGTGCCAATAGCACGGCCCTGGTAACGGTAGCCGGTGTTGTAGATATGGTGATTGTAAAGCACGTTATAGCGCTGCGATGACGAGCTGGTACTAGTGTCGTCGTATTCAACAAAACCTGTCCCCTGAAACCAGGCGTTGCCGAGGCTAAATTGCAAACCAAATTGGCTGGCGCTTTTGGACGGCAATCCGCCCGCTTCATCTTCGCCGATTCGTTGCAGATAAAGCGATGAATCAAACCAGGGCAGATCCCAGCGCAGATCTATGCCACCCAGTTGATTGCCCGGCTCATCATCCTTGCAGCCTGGGTTGTCACAGTTATCGGAAATGCCCGACACCAACTCAAAAAAACTTTTAACGGTCTGCGGGCGACCTTCACCACCCCACTGCGCGGTGCGGCGCAGATTGATTTCCAGACTTTGCAATGGCCTGAAACCGAGCGTCATACCGACCAGTTTGGCGTTATCAATATAGCGTTGATCATCAAGTTCGGAGATAAACAGGTTGGTGGTCCAGGGCCCCAGATACTTAAGCACTGGCCATTGAAAAGGCTCTGAATAGTTGCGCTGCAGGGTGAGTCCGGTGGTTGGTCGGGCATTGTTGCTGAGAATCAAATTGCTGTTCCAACCAGGCCCCCACCACTTTTCGCTATTGCCAAGAATGGCAATCCAGTTACCCAGGACCACGCCAAAATAGCTGTTGTCGTAATGGGTTTTATCACCATCCCAGGGATTATGGGTTTTGCTGAGTTCAAGGTTGTAGGCGAGGTGCTCGGTGATGCCGTTGCGGCGCAGGGTAATCTGGGCTTCGTCGCGACTGCTGTCACCAAAATTGCGGATCAGTTGTGACTGGTTTGCCGCCGACAGGTTAATTGACTGCTCGGCCCGATCGACTTTGGTGGCCTGGCGGCCCGCCGCCAACACCCGGGAAAAGCTGTTTTGCAGCTTTGGGGTTTTGCTCAAAGTGGCATGAGTAGTATCGCCATCGCGCTCAAGATCATTGAGAATGCCCGACCAGGCCAGCGGCCAGGTATTGATTGGCACGGTTATCAGCCCGGCTCGCGAAAGACGTTCTATATCTGCCCGCAGTGGCGCATTGCGCGTATCCAGCCATGGTTCCGCGGTTAGTGCCTGACTGGCAAACATAATCGATAGCAGACAGACCTGAATCATTGTCTTAACCATGCATGGTCTGATGGCGTTTATATCTTGTATTTTTGTCACCTGAGCTCCCCGAGCATGACCACTGTTTTATGCAAAAATTGCCAGCCTGAAAATTAACCGTTAGAAACTGTTAATTGCCGCCGCGCCCAGAGCCAGCTGATAGACAATCTGGCTGGCTTCGCTCCAGACGGTCAACTTGCGGCGCCGGTCTATATCGAGCGGCACAATAATAGTGTCGCCGGGTTCGATTGTCACTCGTCTGTGCCTGAACCACCCGGAGCGTCTTGGCAATGATACCGATCCATCGGCTTTCACTACATAGATATGCTTTTTATCCGCGCGTCGGTTCATACCGCCGCTAAGCTCGATATAGTTATCGATATCCAGATCCCGGTTAAACAGATGTGCCGAAGGATGCTGAATCTCGCCCACTACCGAGACTTCCTGACGGAACTCCGGAACCACCAACAGATCGCCATCTTTAAGCGCAACATCGTCCATTGAGCCATCGAGAACAGCGCCGAGATTAATAACCAATCGCCCCAGTGCTTGCGTGGCATCCAGCTGCTCAACAATCCGTGTCGAATCCGTCACATTGGCCGACTTGCCCTCATTGGCTTTTTCCAACCCACTTGCGGCGATCTCTTCACGCAGCCGTGCGCGCAACTCTTGCAACTGCTTGGCCTCTTGCTCACGCAGATCCTCCCGGGTAAACACCGCCGCATCCACATGGGCCAATTCGGTTAGCCCTCCGGCACGTCTAATCACATCGGTCAATGTTTCGCCGCGTTTAAAGGTATAGGTGCCGGGGAATTTGACTTCGCCCCTGAGCTGAATCGACAGGTTTTCATGGAACTCGGGAATGGTGCGCACCGAAATAACATCGTAGGGCACCAATGCCGGATCCTTGCCCGGATCTTTAAAGGCATCTGTGAGAATCAAACTGGAGTGGTCCGACTCAACTCTTTCACTGTTACTGTAATCATGGCGGGACAGCTCAACAAATTGGGTATAGGCCTCTTCATTCAGCCCTCCGGCGGCGGCGACCAGTTGAGTCAGAGTCATGCCGCTGGTCAAAGGGTATTCACCCGGCGAGCGGACAGTGCCATTGATGCTGACTATGCGTGCCATCTCACCGGATCGCGCCTGCAGGCGCAGATCGTCGACAAGGTTTTCCAGTAAATAGGCGCGATCTTCCTTATTGGAAAAAATAATCAGCTCATCTTTGGGGAAAAACTGAATATTGAATTTACTGTTTGGATCGGCAAGAACCGCGCCCAGATCGACAAAGATCGGTTCTATCTTGCCCACCGGCGGCGTCTCGCGGCGGATCAATGCAAAGTCGAGATCAACGTCCGGCTTTAGCGCGTTAATATTCTGCACCAGATCAGAAATACGCAGCCCGTCGTGCCACAAAAATTCGCCCGGATAGTGTACATGGCCAGACACTTTCACCACCGACTCCTGTTCTTTTACCACCTTGTCGACCATCAACAGGTCGCCACTTTTTACTGCTGTCTGGCGGCCTTTTTCGGTGGTCAGATCAAGGTCGATCACGCGCATAAAACCGGAATTGCCAACCCGATGAATGCGCGCGCGCCGATGAAAGGCGTTGGGTTGCAGCCCCCCGGCCAATTCCACCAGCTGCTGGGCGGTCACGGCGCCTTTTAACTCATAGATTGCCGGACGCCGCACTGCGCCATCCACCGACGCGGTCTGTTTTACGGTTGGAATATAAATTGCGTCACCGGATTGCAACTGTGCATCCTGAGAGGTGTCGCCATGTAACAGCAGATCGTAGAGGTCAAGGGTTGAGACCAGTTTGCCGCCGCGTTTTAGTTGTACATTGCGCAGCGAGGCAATATCGCTGAGTCCGCCGGACAAAAACAGTGCATTGGTAATGGTTGAAAGCGCGGAAATGGTATAGCTTCCCGGCTTGTAGGCTTCACCGAGCATAAACACCTGAATCGAGCGCAGCTCACCGAGACTAATGCCGGCCTCGACGCCAATCATCTCATTGCGTATCCGCTGCTGGAGCAGTTGCCTGGCATCAGAGAAAGTGCTATTGCGGCCCTCTTTCAGTACTAAGAAGGGGGGGTACCCAAGTCAGCGGAAGCGCCTAAATCAAAAGCGGACGAAGCGTCAAGGTTCGCGTAAGCCTCATAGTCGCTCAAAGACGCGTCGCCTTCTCCATCTTC
>JALRJD010000263.1 GCA_023255165.1 Porticoccaceae bacterium
AGCTGGGTGATTTGGCAGCCGGCCTGGGCATCTCACGGGCTTTGCTGGTCACCGACCCCGGGATTATCCAGTTTGGTTTGCTTGACGCTGCCAGCGAAAATCTGCGAGCCAACAATATAGAACTCAGTATCTACTCCGACGTTGTCGCCGACCCGCCGGAATCGGTGGTGATGGATGCCGTCGCTGCGGCGCAGAGATTTGGCTGCGACGGTGTGATTGGCTTTGGCGGCGGCAGCTCCATGGATGTGGCGAAGCTGTTGGCGGTGTTGATCAAGGGTGAACAACCGCTCGCTGAGATCTATGGCGTCGATCAAATCAGCGGTGGACGGCTGCCACTGATCCAGGTGCCGACCACGGCGGGCACCGGCTCGGAAGCGACCATGGTGTCGATTATCACCACCGGCGAAACCACCAAGGCAGGTGTTGTCAGTCGCACTTTGCTGGCCGATAAAATTATTCTCGATGCCACATTAACCCTGGGCTTGCCTGCGGCGGTGACTGCCGCGACCGGCATTGATGCCATGGTCCATGCTATTGAAGCCTACACCAGCGTGCGGCTGAAAAATCCGCTCTCGGATATGCTGGCCCGCGAGGCGCTGCGGCTGATGGCGGGCAATATCACCACTGCCGTTAAGCAGGGCGACAATATAGAAGCGCGCAGTGCGATGCTGCTCGGCGCCATGTTGGCGGGGCAGGCGTTTGCCAATGCGCCGGTCGCTGCAGTGCATGCGCTGGCTTACCCATTGGGGGGCAACTACCATATTCCCCATGGCTTGAGTAATTCATTGGTGTTGCCCCATGTGCTGCGATTTAACGGAGTGGCGGCTGCGGATCTTTACGCTGAATTGGCGGCGATTATTTTGCCCGAGCGGCAGTTGCCAACCGATGCATTGCAGGTGAGTGACATACTGGCCGGACACTTTTTAACCCTTGCCGCCGACCTTGGATTGCAGACCAGCTTGCGCGAGATGAATATTCCCGAGTCCGATCTGCCAATGCTCGCCGAACAGGCAATGTTGCAGCAGCGGCTGTTAATTAATAATCCGCGCGAAGTCAGTTTTGACGATGCGCTCTCTATTTATCAGCAGGCTTATTAACTCAAGCTTTCTAACAACAAGCTTACCAACGACAGGCTTACTAACAACAGGCGTATTAAGCGATGAGCGACAAGCGAAGCCAGTATTATTATTTTGCCGATATCAGCACCCGCTGGATGGACAATGATATCTATGGCCATGTTAACAATGTTGTCTATTACAGCTACTTTGATTCGGTGGCCAATCAATATCTGATTGAACGCGGCGGGCTGGATATACACAGTGCCGAGGTGATTGGTTTTGTGGTGGCATCGAGCTGCGAATACAAATCGCCGATCGCCTACCCGGAAAAAATTGAGGCTGGTTTTCGGGTCAACAGACTGGGCAACAGTTCAGTGGAGTACGGTATCGCGATTTTCAAGCAGGGCGCTGAAACCGCCGCGGCGGTTGGCACCTTTACCCATGTATTTGTCGATCGCGCCACTGACAAGTCGGTGCCGATTCCGGCGCAAATCAGAGCGGCACTGGAAGCGGTGTTGGTGGTCTAGAGCCACCGCTGTGTCAAACTAGCCGCGGCCTTTGGTTTTATTTTTCTTTGGCGCGGCATTGCTTTCGATAAATTCAATAATCAATCCGGCGATATCTTTGCCGGTTGCCTTCTCACTGCCTTCAAGTCCCGGTGAGGAGTTAACTTCCATCACCAGCGGCCCGCGGTCAGAGCGCAGCAGATCGACACCACAGACATTCAGGCCCATCGCTTTGGCGGCATTGGCCGCGGTGCGACGTTCCGCCGCGGTCAGCTTGACCAATGTGGCGCTGCCACCGCGGTGAATATTGGAG
>JALRJD010000318.1 GCA_023255165.1 Porticoccaceae bacterium
ATTCCCAGCGCAGCCCCGCTTCGGCGGTCAGCCGCTCATTTGCCTGCCATTCGGCATTGGCAAACAGGGCGAGCTGTTGGCTGTCGACATCAAAATCGTAATGCTGCCCCTGAAAGCGCACATTGTTGGGAATGCCGAGGGCGTTAGCCTGAAACTCTTCAACCCACATGCTGGCCCACTCCAACTCGGCACCCAGCCACAGGGTCGCACTGTCACCTATGCCTGCCTGATAGCTGGACTGCACCCCGGTGCTGGTCTGGCCATTCTTTTCCACTGGCTGGCCGGGCAAAAAATGTTGTAAAAAGGTCATCTCGCTATGGCGCACATAGGGCGTTAACTGCCATTCGCCACCGGCTTCGGTAACCCCAGTTAACTGCGAAGAGAGGCGCAGCGCCTGGCCATCGCGATAGGCTTCGGGGTTGGGGTTGGTTTTCCAGATCGCCGGGTCCTGATAGGCCTTGTCACCGGTGATATAACCGGCTGTCTCCTGGTTTAAATTGACCAGCGACAGATGGGTTGTGCTATTGAATCGCTCACCGCTCCACAGATGTTTTACCGACAGCTTTTGCTGATCAAACCCCGAGTTATCTTTAAATCCGTTGTCGCGAACCCCATTGGCGGCAAGTTGCCACTGGTGCGCCCCTTGCTCGCGGTGCAGGCCGAGTTTGAGGCGGTTGTAATCATGGCTGCCGCTCTCCAGCGACAGATAGTTGCGCTCGATATTGGGCGAGAGACTGTTGATCACGCCATGCATGGCATTGGAGCCATAAAACACGGTGCCCGGCCCGCGCCAGATTTCCAGCCCGGAAGCCTGCTCGCTGTTGACCTCAAACAACTGATTGACATTACACATGCCGGTGGGTCGGATCGGCAGGCCATCTTCGCTGGTGAGAATCTCCGCGCAGCTGCCAGCGCCGGTAAATACCGGCGAGCGCACGGCGGCCAGCAGCTCCTGACCATTGCCGCGGCTCAGCCAGACACCGGGCAGTCGCGCGGCCGCTTCGTTGATATGGGTGTGGCCAATGCGCTGCAGCTCGGCGGTGTTTACCTGTGCAGCGGCGCCAATTAACTGATTGAGGTTCTGTGCGTCGCGACGCCCGGTGACGATTACCGTGTCGACCACGGTGTTAATAGCCGGGCTGGTTGTTGCACCAGGCTCGATAGAATTTTCTGCCAGTGCCAGGGTGGCGCTCAGCAGGCTGGCGGAGAGTGCAAGAGTGCGGGTGAAAGCGAGAGGGAGCGCGAGAACAGAACAGATCGATTTCATCATATATGGTGGCCATCAGTTGGGTTTTATGCTTTTAACTCGGGTTTAAAGCGGACGCTAGTCTTAAGCAAATAGGCTTACAGTTCAACCGCGGAGCCTTTATTTCTTTGCCCTGGCTGTTATAGGTGATGCTGTTATCAGAACAATACTAGGCCAAATGCCGGCAACGCTCGTATCAAGAGCGTAATTACAATCCTTTAATAAAAACCTTTTGGTTAATAGAAGATCAAGGGCGGGCACAGTGGCAATTTCGGTTTCAAAACTGCAGCACTATTTTGTTGTCGACAAATTAATTTATCACTCGATTGATCTGAGCCTTTATCAGGTGTCGGCGATTATCGATAACGAGGAGCATTATGTTTGCGACGAGCGCGGCAAACTGCTGCGTTCCTTTAATCTGATCGAACTGC
>JALRJD010000347.1 GCA_023255165.1 Porticoccaceae bacterium
ACTGCTCCGAGGTCAACTCCGCGGCCTCGGCAGTCTCAAAAACACAACAGGCAATGACGAAGTACCGACTCGAACCCTTGTTGAACTTGAATCCCGGGTCCCCCGAATCGTCGATGAAGACATACATCGCCGGAGTCTAAGGAGAGAAGCGAGGGAGCCGTCATAGTTATCCACGCTTCGCGCAGGCGCCGGTGACGCAGCGGATACATCGCGGCGAAGCCGAGATCTTCCAGCTCCAGGCGCACATCATTAATGCCCAGACGCTGGGCGATGGGGGCATAAATTTCCAGGGTTTCGCGAGCGATGCGACGACGCTTGGCCGGCGCCAGCACACCCAGGGTGCGCATATTGTGTAAACGATCGGCGAGCTTGACCAGCACCACACGAATATCCCGCGACATGGCCAGGGTCATTTTTTGAAAACTTTCCGCCTGCTGTTCTGCGCGCGACTGAAACTCGATGCCGGTCAGTTTGCTGACGCCATCGACCAGGTCGGCAACCGGGCGGCCAAAGCGACGACTGATCTGACCTTTGGTTACGCCGGTGTCTTCGATCACATCGTGGAGCATGGCGGCCATCAGGCTCTCATGATCCATATGCATATCGGCAAGAATATGGGCTACGGCGAGGGGGTGAGAAATGTAGGCGTCGCCGCTTTGTCGCATCTGCCCTTCATGGCACTGCTCGGCAAAGTGGTAGGCGCGCTCTACACGACGGACTTCTTTTTCTTCGAGGTAGTAGGAGAGTTTGTCTAACAGTAACCGCAGCGCCAAATGGCTCTCTCCCTGATCAGGCTTAAACCTTGGTGAGTGAAACCCTGCTTAGGCTGAGGGTTCTTCGGGCGCGTCCAGCGTTTCATCAGCGGCAGCTTCAACGGCTTCAGGTGCTTCGCCGCCCTCTGCAACGTCCGCAGCTTCCAGAGACTCCTCGTCGGCATCGACGATTTCGTAGTCCTGACGCACTTCGTTGAGGATATCGGCAGTCACCAGGCCAGCTTCGATTTCACGCAGAGCGATAACCGTTGGCTTGTCATTTTCTTCGGCAACCAGAGCAGGGCGCCCTTCAGTTGCAATTTGACGTGCGCGCTTGGAACCAACCATAACCAGTTCAAAACGGTTATCAACGTGATCCAAACAATCTTCTACAGTAATGCGAGCCATTTTAATTCCGCCGGAGTTAACAATTTAATCTTTAACGCAGCCAGATGCTGCGGGGTCGCCCAGTTTACCTAAAGCACAGGGTTTGGACAATAAAGCAGCAACAATAAAATCAGTGGGCCAAAGCCGGGCGAGCGAGAGTCAGGATAATAGATCCGAGAGCAACGCTTCCTGACCTGCGACAGGAAGGCGACAGTGTTGCGCGGTGACAATTGCCATCAGCTGCGCCAGAGCGGTATCGAAGTTGTCGTTGACCACCATAAAATCCGCTTCAATATAGTGGCTCATCTCTTCGGTTGCCGCGGCCACGCGCTTCTCGATTACCGCGGCATCATCCTGAGCACGGTTGTGAAGTCGCTCGCGCAGGGCCTGTTTTGATGGCGGCAAAATAAAAATGCTGGTGCTGTCGGGAAACAGCTGACGCACCTGCGCCGCACCCTGCCAGTCGATCTCCAGAATGACATCTTCGCCAGCGGCCAGGGTGTCGGCCACCCACTGCTGCGAGGTGCCGTAAAGGTTGCCAAACACTTCGGCGTGTTCAAGAAAGGCGCCCTGCTCAAGCATGTCGATAAACTGCTGCTGCGAAACAAAGTGATAATTAACGCCATCCATCTCGCCGGGGCGGCAGGATCTGGTGGTGTGCGACACAGAGGCCCGGATGCCTTGCATATTGTCCAGCAGCTTGTTGACCAGACTGGTTTTACCGGCGCCAGAGGGCGCGGAGATGATAAAAAGGATGCCTTTAGCCATAGGTTTTTTCGGGTCCATTGTCTCGAGCAGCTGGGAGATTTTGTGGAGTTTACAGCAGCGACGAAATTATTCCAGATTCTCGCTCGCCGCACAGGACTTTTTGTCCGGGTTTTTACCTGTCTTTTCGTTCACCGCTCGCGCAGCCAAATAGCCCGCATCAAACAGGCGATTTAAACAGCCGGCAATTCGAACGCCGGCCATCAGCAGGCGTTTTTCCAGCAACGGTTTATTGCGTTCAATATAGTGCTGGTCGATGCTAACGTGATCCGATGGCGCCTGCAGACCAAATTCGTAGACCTGCGAGCGCAGCATTTTTGATTCCTCGGCCCAATCGACAAAGCTGCCGGCCTGCCAGTTTTTCAGCTGTTGGTCACTGGTCTTGTCCAGTGAGTTGCTATAGTCGACGACACTGGTCGGCTTGTGTTTGAGCAGCCCGCTGTCCCAAACCCAGTGCAAATTGCGTTCGCGTTTTTGCGCCAGCCAGGTCACCTCGATCCGATTGCCGCCGCGATCACTGTAGCGACCCACATGCAGGGGTTGGTGAATATCGCCGGCAAAGTGAACGAAAAAAGCCAGCGCCTGGCGGTGTTGATCCGGGCTTAAATCAGGATCCTGAAGTTGTTGATAGGCCGTTTCCAGCGCGCTGAGCACATCGCCTCTGTTACTGCGGCGCAGTGTGGCAAAGTTCTCGCCGTCTTCAATATTGATATAGTGCCAGGGCTTGGAATGTCGCCACTGGGGCGCGCCGCGAATCTGGTCTGGCCACAGGGCCAGCGCACTGAGGCTCTTACCATCGCCGATGCGTTTAATGTCGAGACGGGTTTTGGTGGTGAGATGATTTTCCGCAATGTGCGCAATAATCAGATGCCCATCAACGCCAAAGGCTGCACTTTGATGGCTGATACCGGCCAAAACGCTCATCAGCAGAACGTTTAACAGTCTGCGCGGCGATGGTCTTGTGAGGGCGAAAGGTTGCCGGGCGTTATTCAATATTCTGGATCTGAATGTAGATTGACAT
>JALRJD010000001.1 GCA_023255165.1 Porticoccaceae bacterium
GTCGATAGTGCAGCGTGAGAGGCTCAGCATCGCCCCGGTATCGAGGCCGGCATCCATCTGCATAAGAGTCACGCCGGTCTCTGTATCACCGGCTTCAATGGCGCGCTGAATCGGCGCGGCGCCGCGCCAGCGCGGCAAGATCGAGGCGTGAACATTGATGCAGCCATGCGCCGGAGTGTCGAGGATCTGCTGCGGCAGAATAAGCCCATAGGCCACCACCACCATAATGTCGGCCTGCAGTTCGGCGAGCAGACGCTGCTGTTCAGAGTCTTTTAGCGACAGCGGTTGGAAGACCGGCAATTGGTGTTCGAGGGCGAGCCGTTTAACCGGGCTGGGGGTCAATTTTTTTCCGCGGCCGGCGGGTCGATCAGGCTGGGTATAGACAGCAATTACGGAATGGTCCGGGGAGTCGAGCAGCGCTTGCAGGTGCGCCGCGGCAAAGTCTGGCGTTCCTGCGAAAATGATTTTCAAGCGGAAAATATCCTATCCATTCTGGCGATGAATTTTTTCAAGTTTTTTGCGAATACGGTGGCGCTTGAACGGCGACAGATAATCGACGAATAACTTGCCTTCAAGATGGTCGATTTCATGCTGGATGCAGACAGCCAACAGGCCGTGCGCCTCTTCTTCAAACTGGTTGCCCTCGCCGTCCAGCGCGCGAATGATTACATGGGCGGGGCGATCGATGGTCTCATAAAACCCGGGCACCGAGAGACAGCCTTCGTCGTAGGGGCTGATGCTGTCGTCGAGCACTTCGATCTCGGGGTTGATAAACACTCTGGGGCCGATATCGTCGTCGCCGAGATCCATCACGATCACGCGCTGATGAACATCCACCTGCGAGGCGGCGAGACCAATGCCGTTGGCCGCTTTCATGGTGTCAAACATATCGGCGACAAGCGTTTTGATGGTTTCGTCGACATCGCCGACCGGCTTGGCGACGGTGCGCAGCCTTGGATCGGGGAACTCGAGTATCTTTAATATGGCCATAGCGAATGTGATGAAATTCTAGAAAAAAAGTTAAAAGCACTGCTACCATTAAGCTAACCCGGCAGTACATTTGTGCGTTAACCGCAACTACCCGCGCAAGCATCGGTATCCTGCACCGCCAGAGATGCCCGAAATTATACACTAACCCTGCTCGGAGAAAGGACTCAGAGATATGAAAAAATTCGGATTTCATTGGTTGTCAGCACCGTTCCGCACACTTTCCTCCAGTATTCTCGTTACCATTTTAAATGTCACTCTTATTGGCGCTCTCAGTTTTTCAGCCCCCGCTTTTGCAGCCCCCACTTTTGCCGCTAATAGTGCAGCCGCTTCCAGCGCAGCGGTCGTGATCAAAAATAATGTGCCCAGCCGTTACACGGTTAAGCGCGGTGACACGCTGTGGGATATCTCGGCGTTATTTTTACAGGACCCCTGGATGTGGCCGGAAATATGGTACGCCAACCAGCAGATCGACAACCCCCACCTTATATACCCCGGCGATGTGCTGAGGCTGGTCTATGTCGACGGCGTGCCCCAGCTCAAGCTCGAGCGCAGCCGCGACGTGAAGCTGTCACCGGAGATTCGCAGCCTCGACCACGCCGAGGCTATCAGCGCCCTGCCCCTCGATGTTATCGATAACTTTTTGGCCCGCACCAGGGTCACCGACGACGCCACATTAAAAGGCGCACCCTATGTGCTCGGCGGCACCGAGCGGCGCATACTGGTTGGCATGGGCGATGATTTTTACGCGCGCGGAGAATTTTCCGGCAACCATGCAACCTATGGAATCTATCGCCGTGGCGAACCCTACCTTGACCCGCAGAGCGGCGAGCTGCTTGGCATTCGTGCGGTGGATGTTGGTGCCGCGCGGATCAAGGCACTCCAGGACGACGTTGCCACACTGACAGTCACCCGGGCCAACGGAGAAGTTCGCATCGCCGATCGTCTGCTGCTCTCTGAAGAGCGGACACTGGCGTCGACCTTTTACCCCCGCGCGCCGGATACAGACATCCACGGCCAGGTACTCAATATCGAAGATGGTGTGCGCAATGCCGGAGCGCTGGATGTGGTGGCAGTTAATCGCGGCGCCCGCGAAGGCCTCAAGCCCGGCGATACGCTGGCCATTTTCAAGCGCGGCGATCGGGTTAAGGATCGCGTCACTAACGAGCAGGTGGTGTTGCCGGAAGAGCGCATTGGTCTGCTAATGGTTTTTTACACCTACGAAAAAATGAGCTTCGCTCTGGTTATGGAAGCCGATCGTCAAATCGATCTGGGCGATATTCTTCGCAACCCGTAAGCGCCAAAACACCACGAAACAAACAGAACAGGGAAAAGGAACACCGCATGGACAGGGAATGTCATTATGCGCTGGTAGCACAGCAGCTGGAGTGTTTTTACCCCAGCACCCAGCGCCAGCTACTCGATCACTGCAACAGTTATGTGGAGATTTTTGAGCGGCCGCTCAATCATTACCCCGAGGACCTGCACCCTCTACTGGACAATCTGCGTGACCAATATCATCGCAATCTCTGGCGACAGGTAGTCGACCGCATTGAGCAGCGCACGGCCCACAGCGGCGCGCGCATGATTCCCATTACCAGCCCCGATTATCCGGATACACTAAGGCAAATTGTCGGCGCCCCCTGCCTGCTCTATTTGCGCGGCAATGTTGAGAATTTACATCTGCCGCAGATTGCCGTGGTCGGCAGTCGCCGCATGACCCGCGGCGGTGCTGACAATGCCCGCGGTTGGAGTCGCTATCTGGCTGCGGGGGGCTTTGTCATTACCAGCGGGCTTGCCCATGGCATTGACGGCGCCGCGCATCGGGGTGCGCTTGAGGGCAATGGCAAAACCATTGCCGTGATGGCGACCGGTATAGATGATATTTATCCCCGCGCCCATCTTGCGCTGGCCGAGCAGATTCTCGATCAGGGCGGCACCTTGATCACTGAGTTTGAACCCTCAACCCAGCCGCTAGCCGCCAACTTTCCGAGCAGGAACCGTATTATCAGCGGTCTGAGTCTCGGCGTTCTGGTGGTTGAGGCGGCATTGAGAAGCGGCTCTTTGATCACCGCCCGCTATGCGGCGGAGCAAGATCGCGAAGTCTTTGCCATTCCGGGCTCCATTCACAATCCCCAGAGCCGCGGTTGTCACCATCTGATCAAACAGGGCGCGCACCTTGTCGAGCGGGTTGAAGAGATTGTTAACGAATTGGGCGGCGCTCTCAGCGGGCTGGCCAATGCTGCAACGCAGTCTACAAACGCTCAAGCCGAACTCTCTTTTGCAACTGATTCAAGCGCGCCGCAACAGAGTCTCAAGGCGGATGAATCAAGCCTGTTGCAGCTGCTCGGTTACGAGCCTGTGGATATGGACAAACTGGCCGCAGACGGCACTTTTTCCGTGGCGGATCTGTCGCGCCTGCTGGTCTCTCTGGAGATCAAAGGGCTGATCGAAAGCCGCAATGGGGTCTATCAGCGGCTCAGGTGAACCACAGAGTTAATCCGGTCAAATACTGCTCTGTGGCAGCTATTGCGCGGAGCTGAAAGTTCCGGTAGCCTCCGCTGCTTTCTAACCAGGTGAGCAAAAAATGACCAAACCTTTTGTAGCAGTTCTGATGGGCTCTGATTCCGATTTGCCGGTAATGGAAGCCAGCTTTGAAATTCTGAAAAAGTTCGATATTCCCTTTGAAGTTAAGGTGACTTCCGCGCACCGCACACCTAAGGCAACCCATGACTATGTGACCGACGCGGATGCGCGCGGATGCGCCGCCTTTATCTGTGCGGCGGGCATGGCCGCCCACCTTGCCGGGGCTGTGTCGGCGACCACCTTGCGACCTGTTATTGGCGTGCCGATTAACGGTTCGCTGGATGGGCTCGACGCCCTGCTCTCGACTGTGCAGATGCCCGGTGGCATTCCAGTGGCAACAGTTGCCATCGGTAAAGCGGGCGCCAAAAATGCCGCCTATCTTGCGGCGCAAATCATTGCCGTTTCCGATTCGTCTATGCATCAAAAGCTGCTCGCAGAGCGCGCTGACAATGCCGCGGCCATTATTGCCAAAGACGCAGCGCTACAGGAAAAGCTCAAAAACGGATAACGCTTCCGTGACGGACTGGACAAGCAACCCACAGGTTTCCTCCGCTGTGCAGCTGCTCAGGCAGCAGGCGGTGATTGCCTACCCCACCGAATCTGTGTGGGGACTGGGTTGCAACCCCTGGTCACGTGAGGCGGTGACAAAGTTGCTCAAGCTGAAAAATCGCAGTGTCGACAAAGGCCTGATACTGATCGCCGCGGACTCCGTCCAGTTGCAACCGTTTCTCGAAGGCCTCACGCCGCCACAATTGCAGCGCTTCCAGACACCACAAAAAAAGCCAACCACCTGGCTTGTATCAAACAATGGCCACGCGCCCGAGTGGATTACCGGCGGCCATGATACGCTGGCGCTCCGCATAACCGACCACCCCCTCGCCGCGGCGCTGTGCAGATTATTCGGTGGACCACTGGTGTCGACCTCCGCCAATCTTCAGGGCCAGCCAGCCGCGATCAGTGCCGGGCAGGTGAGGAGTTACTTTGCGGAGGAGGTTGATTTCGTTACCCCCGGCGAAGTGGGTGGTGCGGCAAAACCCAGTGAAATACGATATTTAGCGACTGGAGAAGTGGTTCGTGAAGGATAAACAAATAGATAAAGCCGCGGTAAAAGCCTATTTGCTGGCCTTGCAGGAGAGCATCTGTGATCAGCTTGCAGCGGTTGATGGCGGCGAATGGCAGGAAGATAGCTGGGTCCGTGAGGAAGGTGGCGGCGGCCGCAGCCGTGTACTGGTCGACGGCGCGGTGATTGAAAAAGGCGGGGTTAACTTCTCTCATGTCTTTGGTGAGCAGATGCCAGCATCCGCCACCCAACACCGCCCGGAATTGGCGGGCCGGCGTTTCGAAGCCATGGGCGTCTCGCTGGTAATTCACCCGCAAAACCCCCACGCGCCAACCTCCCACGCCAATGTACGCTTTTTTATCGCCGAGAAAGAAGGCGCGGATCCGGTCTGGTGGTTTGGCGGCGGCTATGACCTGACACCCTATTACGGCAACGAAGAGGACTGCAGACACTGGCACCAAACCGCCAAAGCCGCCTGCGACTCGTTTGCCGCGGACTTTTATTCGCGCTTTAAAAATTGGTGCGACGACTATTTTTATCTCAAGCACCGCGATGAACCGCGCGGTATTGGCGGTCTGTTTTTTGACGATTTTAACGAGCTCGGCTTTGACCAGAGCTTCGCCTTTATGCGCAGCGTGGGAGACAGTTACTGCGCTGCCTATGTGCCCATTTTGCAGCGTCGACACGGGATTGAGTTCTCTGAGCGCGAACGCCAGTTTCAACTCTACCGCCGCGGCCGCTATGTGGAGTTTAATCTGGTCTATGATCGCGGCACGCTGTTCGGCCTGCAGACCGGCGGCCGCACCGAATCAATTTTGATGTCGCTGCCGCCGCTGGTGCGCTGGGAATATAACTGGACGCCCGAGCCGGACAGTCCGGAAGCGGAGCTCTATACCAACTACCTTACCGGCAGGGAATGGGTCTGATATGACCGATCAATATGCTGTTTTTGGCAACCCGATAAATCACAGTAAATCACCGCAGATTCACGCCGCCTTTGCCGCGCAGACCGGGCAGGACCTGGCCTACAGCAAACAGCTGGTGGATCCGGGCGACTTTGAGGCCGCCGCCAGCGCGTTCTTTCAGGCCGGTGGCAAAGGTCTTAATGTCACGGTTCCTTTCAAGCAGGACGCCTACTCTTACGCCGCCCGTCTGACCCCGCGGGCGCGTCGGGCCGGCGCGGTCAATACGCTGGCGATGCAGAATAATGGCACCGTGCTGGGTGACACCACTGATGGTGTTGGGCTGGTAACTGATATGGTGAAAAACCTCGGTTGGCAGGTTCGCGCCAAGCGAGTGCTGGTGTTGGGAGCCGGTGGCGCTGTGCGCGGTGTACTGGAGTCGCTGCTGGCGGAGCAGCCGCAGCATATAGTGATTGCCAACCGTACGCTCGACAAGGCGCTGCAACTGTCCAAAGGATTCGCCGAGCTGGGTTATATCCTTGGCTGCGGTTTTGATATGTTGCCGGGGCAGGAATTTGACCTAGTGATCAATGGCACCAGCGCCGGTCTGACTGGCAGCTTGCCGCCGCTGCCCGATGATCTGCTGGCGCATGACGCCGCTTGCTACGATATGCTCTACGCCGCGCAGCCGACGCCATTTTTGAAGTGGGCAAAACGTCAGGGCGCAAAGACCGCCGATGGTTTGGGCATGCTGGTGGAACAGGCGGCGGAATCTTTTTATCTATGGCGTCAGGTCAGGCCACAGACCGGCCCGGTTATTGAGGCCCAGCGCCAGAATCTTTAGCGCGCTTGTAATGGCTTAAACCTGTTCAGCCAGATACTGGTCTTTGAGCTTCACATAGTTGGCCGGCGAATAGGTGAAAAAAGACTTTTCACTTTCGGACAGAGCGCGCAGCTGTTTGCAGGGGTTGCCGACATAGACATAACCACTGGCCAGGGTTTTGCCCGGCGGCACCATGCAGCCGGCACCGACAATCACTTCGTCTTCAACCACTGCGCCATCATTCACAATCGCGCCATTGCCAATCAAGATCTTATTGCCCAAGGTGCAGCCGTGCAGCACAGCACGGTGCCCGATCACCACATCGTCGCCAATCTGCAGCGGCCAGCCGTCGGGATTGAAGTTGCTGGCATGGGTAATATGCAGCACAGCGTTGTCCTGCACATTGGAGCGCGCGCCGATCCTGATGCGGTGCATATCGCCGCGGATAACAGCTCCTGGCCACACCGAGGCATCGTCGCCAAGATGAACATCACCGATAACCGTTGCCGCGGGGTCTACATAGACGCGCTGGCCAAGTGTGGGGGTGATACCTTTAAAAGAGCGCACATTAAGGCGCGGGTGTGGCTGAAAAGAGTGATCCATATGCGCAGATGCCAGATATAATGAGTTCCCCTATTGTGGTGATATTTGAATGGCTTTTTCAACCCAAAAACGATTTATCGCCGGCGTCACCTGCCCCAAGTGCGGTTTGCTGGACAAGGTTCAGGCCTTTTCCGAGGATGGCGTCGACTACCGTGAATGCGTCAGCTGCGGGTTTCTTGATCAGATGCGGGTTTTTTCTGCGCCGCGAGAATTGGAAACCCGGGTCAATGCGGCGGCAGACAAACAGGAAAATACCATCTCCGCGGTCAAGCTGATTGATCCGCAGAATTGACCAGTTGGTCGCTTTTAATTGAGTCTGACGCGCGAGTTTTGGCTCTTGAACAACAGCCGAATATTGGATGATTCGGTAAGGCAGGGAAAACGCTCGGATGGGTCCTTGCCGAGGCTGCTGGTGTATTCAAGCAGTTTGATACTCAGCTCGGGATTGGTTTTTAACGAGGCGATCAGTTTGTCGTTGAGCAACTGAATGGCGCTGTCGATCTGGTTGGCGAAGGGCTCGCCGATAATATGGTGCACAATTAAATTGGATCTGGTCATATTGACTGGAATCACCGCACAGTTGAACTGGACACTGAGTGTGTCGTTGAGCTCTTCGAGCAGACGATGAGCCAGATAGGCCTGGTACATACTGGCTTCCAGGCCCTCTTCCGCAGACATAATATCAATCGGAACATCAAGAAACTCGCGGGCTGTAACCAGTTGCCGAGCGATCTCGCCATTGACATTGGCGGCGCGGAGGAAGTCTTCGAAGGCGGCGATAAAGTCGGGCACCAAGGCGATATATTTTTTTATAAAAGATGCCAGAGCAGCGGTCCCATCACCCTCTCTCAGCCGTATAGATGAGTGCAAATGCTGGACTCGCTCATTCAGATAAGCGACCAGAAATTCACTGCTTTGAACTGAAAGTGGAGCCATGAATAACTCTCTGTCTTTGTGACTGGTCTGGAGAAAAATCCATTCACAGGATCTATTTCCAATAGTGCTGCCGGCACATGGTCGACGGTTATGGTGTAAATCTAGCAGATATTCGGCCCTGTGCCATAAATTTGTCTCGGTTTTGCTGGCGGTGAAATGGCCGAGAGCTATTGGCAATGGGTAATTCGGGCGGTTTTACAGTAGTGATCACAGATTTGCTTTGATATACTGCCGCCGCTTTCCGGCCAGCCCCTCTTTTGAGATGGTCATAAGCTCGCAAAGTTAGGCGTTTTAGCAGTAAGTTGTAGCGTTAAAAAGTTAAGCGTTAAAAATACAATTACCACGGAGAAACAAGCGATGTTGAAAAGAGCGCAAGCACTTTTCTTGAGTCTGTTGAGCCTTGTTGTTTCATTGCCCTATGCTGGCAGCGCAGTTGCTGACAGCACGACGCGGCAACTCAATATGCCCCAAGGTGTCACCGAAGTCAGTCAAGCAGCTTATGATATTCACATGATCATGGTCTGGGTCTGTACCGTTATCGGTGTCGGCGTTTTTGGTTTTATGTTCTACGTGATGTATGCACATCGCAAGTCTCGTGGAGCGGTTGCCGAAAACTTCCATGAAAATCTGGTTGTAGAATTGCTCTGGACCATTGTCCCGGCGATTATCCTGATCGTGATGGCAGTGCCTGCCACTTCGGCGCTGATGAAGGTCTACGACACAGAGAACCCCGATATCGATATCAAGGTGACTGGCTATCAGTGGAAGTGGCAGTACGAATATGTCGGCGAAGGCGTTAAGTTTATGAGTGAACTTAAAACCTCGCAGGACGAAGTCTATGGCCGCGCACCCAAGGGCGAGCACTATCTCCGTGAGGTCACACAGCCGCTGGTTATCCCGGCGGGCAAAAAGGTTCGCTTCCTGATCACAGGCAATGACGTTATCCACTCCTGGTGGGTTCCCGATTTTGGTGTTAAGCGCGATGCCATTCCCGGCCTGTTCACCTCGGCCTGGGCGCGCACTGATCAGCCAGGCATTTACGTTGGTGAATGTACTGAGCTCTGTGGCCTCGGACACGCCTTTATGCCGGTTGTTGTGGAAGTGAAAGAAGAAGCTGATTACGACCAGTGGCTGGCAGGCAAGAAAGCCGAAGCCGAAGAGTACGCACAGACAATTGGCAAGCAGTGGTCTTTTGACGAGCTGTATGCTCGCGGCGAAGAAGTTTACGGTCGCAGCTGTGCCGGTTGTCACCAGGCGGACGGCAACGGTATTCCCGGTGTCTTCCCTGCCTTGAAAGGCAGCCCGATTGCACTGGGACCTCCTGAAGGCCATATCGGTGTGTTGATCGATGGTGTTGCTGGAACAGCCATGCAGTCTTTTGCTGACCAGCTCTCTGTAGTTGATATCGCCGCGGTTGTTCACTACGAACGCAACG
>JALRJD010000032.1 GCA_023255165.1 Porticoccaceae bacterium
AGTGCTGGATGTCGGCATCAAAGCCATCACCGGCATGCTGACCATTGGCCGGGGCCAGCGCCTGGGCCTGGTGGCCGGCTCTGGTGTGGGCAAGAGCGTGCTGCTGGGCATGATGACACGCTTCACCGAAGCCGACGTGGTGGTGATTGGCCTGATCGGCGAGCGCGGCCGCGAAGTGCAGGAATTTATTCAACACACCCTTGGCGACGAGGGATTGGCAAAATCGGTAGTGGTCGCGGCGCCCGCCAATATCTCGCCGGTACTGCGCCTGAAAGCCACCTATTTAACCCACCTGATTGCAGAATATTTTAGAGACCGCGGCAAAAATGTGCTGATGCTCTGCGATAGCCTGACCCGGGTTGCCCATGCCCAGCGTGAAATTGGCCTGGCGATTGGCGAGCCGCCCACTGCTAAAGGTTATCCGCCCTCGGTGTTTGCCATGCTGCCGCGGCTGATTGAGCGTTCCGGCGTTGGCCGCCATGGCCTCGGCTCGATTACCGCCATGTACACCGTGCTTGCCGAGGGTGACGATCGCGCCGACCCGATTGTGGATATTGCCAGAGCGTCGCTGGATGGCCAGGTATTGCTATCCCGATCGCTGGCCGACGCGGCGCACTATCCGGCGATTGATCTCTCCGGCTCAATCTCCCGGGTGATGCCCAATCTGGTTGATAGCGCGGTGCTTAAGGCCGCCAACTATTTCCGTCGGCTGTGGACGCTCTATCAGCAAAATGAAGATCTGATTCAGGTCGGCGCCTATGAAGCTGGCACCAACCCCGACCTCGATGAAGCCATTCGTCTGCGTCCTGGCATGGAGGCGATCTTGCGTCAGGCCAGTGATGAATCGGTGTCCCTTGAGCAGAGCCAGCAGATTATTATGCAGTTGGTTGCGAAGGTGACCCAGTGAAAACAGTCTGGTCAGCCTTACTCGCCAAAGCCGAGCGCAAGGTTCGCGAAGCACAGCTGAGGCTCGCGGAGATCAATCGCCGCCGTCAGAACGCCGCGCTGCAAGAGGAAAAAGTTGATGCTTTGTTGCTCGACTACAATCAGCAGCTGCACGCGGTTCAGCAGCGCGATCACCATTCCACCGAAGTGAATAATTACCGCCATTTTATTGTTCAGCTGCAGGAACTTAAAAGCCGCGCAAAATATGAACAGCAGCGGCTCGAAATCGAGTGGCATAGTCTGCGACAGCAACTGGTGATCGCCGAACGCGAGCGCATGAAAGTGGATCATCTGGCCACCCGCGCCCGTGAAAAACTGCATCAGGAAGCGGAGAATATGGAAACCCGCAGCATCGATGCCCAGGC
>JALRJD010000154.1 GCA_023255165.1 Porticoccaceae bacterium
TTTTTTATTGCCAGATAGTGATAGGTGTGGAGCTGATTCGCAATCGCAATATCTGGCCAGACGACATTAAATACAAATTCTGTTATGGTATAGGTTCTTAAAGAACCTCAGAGAATCTCGGAGAACCTTATGCCATTAAAAGCAACTTCCGTCAGATTGGACGATGAGACTTTAAAGCGGGTTCGCCAAATTGCAGAAGCAATGGACAGGCCTCGTGCTTGGTTGATGGGGCAAGCTATCAAGCAATACGTGGCTCGCGAAGAACGGCTTATCGCTGAAATTGAAAAGGGCGTGCGAGCTGCCGATGAAAATCGTCTGGTAGACCACGCAGAAATAGAAGGTAAGTGGGAGACCAGGCGTGCAGCTCAAGTGGACTGATCTGGCCGCTGCTGATCTCGATCATATTGAAGAATTTATTAGTGCAGCGAACAGCCCCGTTATTGCAATTGATGCAGTGCTTCGCATTATTGATACCGTCGCCTTGGTGCTTATCGATCATCCTGAAGCTGGGCGTTTGGGTCGAGTAAAAGGTACCCGGGAGCTTGTGATAGACGACTTGCCATTCGTGGTAGTGTATCGGCAAGTGAACCTTTTAAGCCAAGTTCAAATCCTGCGGGTCTTACATGAAGCACAACAGTGGCCAACTGAAACCTGAATGCGGCTAATTACATAAAGTTCACTACTCGCGCCAAAACGGTGGTCAATCACGCAGCGATATAATCGGCCAGTTTTTCTCTTCCGCTATTTGTTGCAGCGCCGGACAAGGATCGACGGCCACCGGGTGATCAACTTCCAACAGCAGTGGCAGATCATTGATCGAGTCGCTGTAAAACCAGCTTCCATCCAAGGTTTCATCCTGTTCCTGCAGCCAGCTGTTGAGCCGCGTGACTTTGCCCTCTTTATAGGTGGGCGTTCCCACCACTTTGCCGCTGTAACGGCCATTGACAATTTCCGCATCGGTGGCCAGCAGCTCGCTGACGCCGAGGCTTTGGCAGATCGGTTCGACAATAAAGCGGTTGGTTGAGGTAATAATCAGCAGTCTGTCGCCGGCATCGCGGTGCTGTTGCAGCAGTGCCCGGGCTTTTGGCAGCTGCATCGGTTCGATAACCTGGCGCATAAACTGCTGGTGCAGTTGCGCCAGTTCGTCCATCGACATGCTGGTCAATGGTTGCAGAGAAAATTCCAGATAGGCAAAAATATTCAGATCGCCGGCGACATAATCAGCGTAGAATTGATCGTTGGCCTGCTGAAACCGCTGCGCATCCACAAGCTGCTCGGTGACCAGAAACTCGCCCCAGCCGTGGTCGCTGTCACCGGCGATCAAGGTGTTGTCGAGGTCGAAAATAGCCAGTGCCATGCGTTGAAGTCCAATCGGGTTGCCGGGCCGAGAGGATAACCATAGGGCTCTGTGGTCTCAAGAGAAAATTGCCCGGGCAGGCAGACTGTGGAACAATGGTTCGGCTTCGGTGCTTGCATAAAAGGGTGTATTTGAATTGGTTGATAAGGATGGTTTTCGCTCCAATGTCGCGATTGTTATAGGCGATGGTCACGGACGTTTGTTTTGGGCAAAGCGCGTTGGTCAGCAGGCGTGGCAGTTTCCCCAAGGCGGTATTGACCGAGGTGAAAGTGTAGAGGATGCACTTTATCGCGAGCTCTACGAAGAAGTTGGCCTTAGAGCTGACGATGTGAAAATTCTACAACGCTCCAAGCGCTGGCTGCGCTACCACATTCCTGAGCAGATGCAGCGCAAGCACTCCAAGCCTCTCTGTATTGGGCAAAAGCAGCGCTGGTTTTATCTGCAAATGACCTGTGACCCGGAGCAGGTTCGCTTCGATACCAGCGGCACCCCCGAATTTGATGACTGGCAGTGGGTAAACTACTGGTATCCGGTCAATTCTGTTATCTCATTCAAGCGCAATATTTATCGCAACGCATTGCAGGAATTCTCCTCAGCCAATGCGCGCCTGCAACATTCACAGCCAGCCCAGGATAGATAATTATGCTGGCGTCGCTGCGCAATATCGTTCAGGAAGTTAACAGCGCTCGCAATCTCGGCGAGGTGCTGAGAATTATTGTCAAGGAAGTGCGCGAGGCAATGCAGGCCGGTGTCTGCTCTGTTTATCTGTTTGACCAGACGGATCAGCGCTATGTGCTGATGGCCACCGAAGGCCTGCGCCAGGAATCCATCGGCAAGGTGCGGCTGGCGATGCGTGAGGGTCTGGTGGGTCTGGTCGCCGCCCGCGAGGAGCCGCTTAACCTTGAGGATGCTGATAAGCACCCCAACTTTGCTTACTTTGAAGAGACTGGCGAGAGCCCCTATCACTCGTTCCTGGGTGTGCCCATTATCCATCACCGCAAGGTGCTCGGCGTTCTGGTGTTGCAGCAAGAAACGCGGCGGCGTTTCGAGGGTGAAGAAGAGGCCTTTGTGGTCACTGTCTGCGCCCAGTTGTCCGGCGCCATCGCTCATGCGGAAGCCACTGGCGCTCTGCGGAAGCTGGCTTCGGCGGGGCGCGGTAAAAGTCGCGAAACCGTTTTTCGTGGCATTCCCAGTTCGCCCGGCGTCGGTATCGGGCGGGTGGTTATGGTTTCGTCGAGTGTTGATCTCAGTTCGGTTCCGGAGCGTTTTTCCACAGATACAGCCGGTGAAATAGAAATTTTCCGCACCGCGCTGGAATCCGCCAAGCGCGATATGCGCAATCTCGGTGAGGGGCTTGAGGGCAAACTCAGCTCGGAAGAGATCGCGCTGTTTGATATTTATATCCGCATGCTCGATGACCACTCTCTGGGTGGCGAGGTAATTGCCGCAATTGTCGATGGTCAGGCGGCACAGAGCGCCTGGAGTTCGGTGATCCTGAAGCACGTGCGCACCTTCCGCAAAATGGACGACCCCTATCTGCGCGAGCGCGCGGCGGACGTCAACGACCTGGGTCGCCGTGTGCTCGGCTATCTGCAGCGCGATGAAAGAAGCACTCAACCATTACCGCGACGTATTGTACTGGTTGGCGAAGATCTCTCCGCCTCGGCGCTGGCGGATATCCCGATCAACCGGCTGGTGGGCATTGTCTCGATTAAGGGTTCCAGTAACTCGCATATGGCGATTGTCGGTCGCGCCCTCGGCGTGCCCACAATTATGGGTGCGGTGGATCTGCCCTGGGCCGAACTGGAAGGCCATGAATTAATTATCGACGGCTTTAGCGGCGATGTTATCAGCCGTGCCAGTCGTAACACCCGGCGCGCCTATCTGCAGCGCCAGCGCGAAGAGAAACAGCTGAGCAAAGATCTTGAAAAGCTGCGTGATATTCCCTGCGTTACACCGGATGGTCTGCCGCTGGCGCTGTGGATCAATACCGGCTTGCGTCAGGATATTGCCCTGCGACTCAAATCCAGCGCCGAAGGGGTCGGGCTCTATCGCACCGAGATTCCCTTTTTGATGCGCTCCAGCTTTCCCACCGAAGACGAGCAGACTGAAATCTACCGTGAACAGTTACAGGCCTTTGCCCCCAATCCGGTGACTATGCGAACGCTGGATATCGGCGGCGACAAGGATCTGCCCTACTTTCCGATAGATGAAGAAAACCCCTTTCTCGGCTGGCGTGGCATTCGTATCTCTCTCGATCATCCGGAAATTTTTCTCGCCCAGATTCGCGCTATGTTGCGCGCCAGTGAAGGGCTCAACAACCTGCGTATTATGCTGCCGATGATTAGCAGCGTACCCGAGCTTGATCGCGCGCTGGAGTTGATCGACAGAGCTTATCGCGAGCTAAAGCAGGAGGAGGGTTACAAACTTCAGAAACCGTCTGTGGGTGCGATGATTGAAGTGCCTGCAGCGGTCTACCAGGTTAAGGAACTGGGGCGCCGGGTAGACTTTCTCTCGGTTGGCACCAATGATCTGACTCAGTATTTGCTCGCCGTGGATCGCAATAATCCGCGCGTTGCCAATCTCTACCACGCCCTGCATCCGGCGGTTTTGCGGGCGCTGAAAGCGATTCATGATCAGGCGGAAGCGGTCAATTGCCAGATCAGTGTCTGTGGTGAAATGGCCGGTGACCCGCTCAGTGCGGTGATGCTGCTGGGTCTTGGCTATGATCATCTGTCCATGAGCGCCAACAGCTTGCTGAAAGTGAAGTCGATGCTCAATCAGGTGTCCAAAGTCGAGGCGCGCAATTTGGCCAAGCGGGCGCTGCGCATGTCCGATGCCAGCTCGGTATCACTGTTGCTCTCCGATGCCCTCAACCGCCCCGAACTGTCGAAGCTCTACCGCCCGGTGGAATTTACCGCGCCTTAGGTCATGACGCCGCCGGCTGCGCAGAAAAACTAAATCGCTTTTCCGCCTCGGCAATACCTTCTATATAAGTCTGTTCCGCCACATATGTTGCGCCGCTGGCCGATACAACCACCGCCGTTGAGGCGCGGGTGCCGTAATCGTCGGCAACAATAAAAGGTGACGAAAGTAGCTTCTCCCAATCCGCCGGCACGCCGGTATCGGGTAGCAGGTGATCTTCATAGGTTTTCTGTCGCGACAGCAACCCGAGCAGCTCGGTCAGCAGTTGCTCGTCGCTGCGATCGTGATCGCCATGATTGAGCACATCGACCAACTCCTGGCGTGCGTAATCGACCTTTGGCCAGGGGCTGTCGAGCAGATGATTGCTGAGGGCATAGATTCCCGGCGGCAGGCTGCGCAGTTGATGGTTGTAGTTGTTTAGATAGAGCAGCTCAGTGCCGTCGTAAAACAGCAGATTAAAGCCACCATACAGATCCAGATCTGGCCTTACCGATGCGGCCCAATCTTGCGCCGACAGATCCGAGCAGAGAAAGTTGGTGACCAGATTGCCGCGCGACAAAGGCCTCTTGTCGCGAAACCCCGGATGTGACAGCTCACGAAAATTGGTTACCGCGGCAAAGCGGCCGTCGCGTGAAAGCCCCAGCCAGGTGCCGCCCGCTTCCTGATCCCTGCCGGCGAGCACCGGCATATCCTGCCACCAGTGTAGCGGCAGGGTTGGGCGCTGATAGAACTCGTCGCGATTTGAACACACTACCAATGATGCATCAGTTCGCAAAGGAGTATCAGATCGGTAATTGAAGGCGACGGCAAGTAAGCACATGGCGGCCAGTTTAGCCGTTTAAAAAGGAATTGGTTAGCCCTCCGTGTAGCGGCTGGATAGATAAAAAGTTATCATCGCCGCACTATAAATTGCTGGCACTATTTACCTTCTGGAAAGACAGATGCTGAATTATCCACAGATCGACCCGGTTGCGCTGTCGCTTGGTCCCTTCGAATTTGCCGACCGGGTTATTGGACCGCTGCAGATTCACTGGTACGGCATTATGTACCTGCTGGCATTTGCCTGCGCCTGGATGCTGGCGATGCGCAACAGTCAGCGCCCCTGGTCGCCAGTGGCTAAAACCCAGGTGGAAGATCTGATTGTCTACGGCGCCTGGGGCGTTATTCTCGGTGGCCGCTTTGGTTATATGCTGTTTTACAGTGCCGACAAATGGCTCGACGATCCCGGCATGATTATCCGTATCTGGGAGGGGGGCATGTCCTTCCATGGTGGGTTGATCGGTGTTGTGCTGGCGCTGATGCTCTATGGCCGCAAACACAAAATTGGCTTTCTCAGCCTGGCGGACTTTGTTGCGCCACTGGTGCCAACCGGGCTGTTTTTTGGCCGGCTGGGCAACTTTATCGGCCAGGAACTCTGGGGCCGCCCCAGCGACGTGCCCTGGGCAATGTTATTTCCCGCCGACCCGCAGCAGCTGACTCGCCATCCATCCCAGCTGTATGAAGCGCTGCTTGAAGGCGCGCTGCTGTTTCTGATTATCAACTGGTACGCCAGAAAGCCTCGGCTGTTTGGCCAGATTTCCGGACTGTTTCTGATTCTCTACGGCGTTTTTCGCTTTGCCGTGGAATTTGTGCGCCAGCCCGACCCGCAGTTTGCCAATCAGTCGCCGCTGTTTGAGTGGCTCGGCTGGATGACCCGCGGTCAGGCTCTGTGCATTCCAATGATTCTGCTCGGCCTCTGGTTTATGCGCGCTTCGCTGCGTCAGCTGGCAAGCCGCAACGCCTGACACGACTAAAAGGTTTTTAATCGATGAAGCAATACCTGGATCTGGTCAGACATATTCGTGATCATGGCGTGAAAAAGCAGGATCGTACCGGCACCGGCACCCAAAGTATTTTCGGGCACCAGATGCGCTTTGATCTGAGTCAGGGTTTTCCGTTGGTGACCACCAAAAAAGTCCACCTGAAATCAATCCTTCACGAGCTGCTGTGGTTTATTCGCGGCGACACCAATATTCGCTATCTGGTTGAAAACGATGTTGGCATCTGGAATGACTGGCCCTATCAGAGCTGGCTGCGACAGACCGGCCAGGAAGATGACTTTCCGATGTACTCGCCGGAGTGGAAGGCGAAGATGAAGGAGTTTGTGCAACAGATTAAAGACAGCGACGAGTTTGCCCAACGCTACGGTGATCTCGGACCGGTGTACGGTCACCAGTGGCGCAACTTCGAGGGTGTCGACCAGCTTGCGCAGGTGGTCGCCGATATAAAATCGAACCCCGATTCGCGACGGCTGATTGTCTCAGCGTGGAACCCGAAAGATATTCCGGTGATGGTTAAATCCGGCCTGCCACCCTGTCACAGCCTGTTCCAGTTTTATGTCACCGAGGGTCGGCTCTCCTGTCAGCTCTATCAGCGCAGTGCCGATGTATTTTTGGGGGTGCCATTTAATATCGCCTCCTACGCTATCCTCACTTTAATGATTGCCCAGGTAACCGGTCTGCAGCCCGGCGACTTTGTGCATACCTTCGGCGACGCCCATCTGTACAGCAATCACATGGATCAGGTTGAAGAGCAACTTGCCAGAGAGCCCTATCCACTACCGACGCTCGCTATTAATCCCAATGTCGACGATCTATTTGACTTTGTCTACGACGACTTTGAGTTGCTTGAATATCAGTGCCACGGGCCGATCTCCGCGCCCGTCGCGGTTTAGTGTACCCGGAGGTCATGCCTTGAAAATCTCGTTAATTGTCGCCGTCAGCCGTAACGGCGTTATTGGCCTCAATAATCAGCTGCCTTGGCACCTGCCTGAAGATCTGAAATATTTTAAGTCGGTCACCATGGGCAAGCCGCTGATTATGGGGCGCAAGACCTTCGAGTCGATCGGCCGCCCGCTGCCCGGACGGACCAATATTGTGATCACCAGAGACAGCAGCTGGAGCGCCGAGGGTGTGGAGGTGGCGCGGACCCTGCAGCAGGCGATGACACTCGGGCGACTGGCCTGTGCCCGAGCCGACGTGGATGAGATTATGGTGATCGGCGGCGAGCAGATTTACCGCCTGACCCTGCCCGGCGCCGACCGTCTTTACTTCACCGAAGTGCAGGCCGATGTCGAAGGCGATGCATTCTTTCCCGCGATCGACCCCGATCAGTGGCAGCAGGTCAGCGAGCAATTGCCTGAGCAGACTGACACCCATCCCTACCGATTTCTGGTGTTGGATCGAAAGCCTGCCTAAATGTCGGGGTTTTGTTACGTTAGGTAACATAACTTCGGCATCTCTCTTGAACGGCTGGCAATTTCAGATGTGCCGTTGATTCTTGCAGATCACCCTGTTACAAAGACAGCCCAAGAAAATTTGTCAGTCGCTGGAAAGACGGTTTTTCCTTCAGCTGGCATCATTAAAGATCACCAATCCGATAGACCCAAGTTGAGGGAACTATGAAAAAGCAACCACTAAAAGCACTGGCATTTATTGCCGTACTTGCCGGTGGCTTAGCTGCTATTGCAGTTCAGGCTACCGAGGTAAGTGATGTGCTAACAGCCGGCGCCAGCAAGGTTCAGGCGGCAAAAAAAGCACAGACAACAGTTGATCGCATCGCCGATCAGACCGATGGCCTGCTGCAGGAGTTCAAGCAGGTAAACAAGCAGATCGAAAGCCTGCGTGTTTACAATTCACAGCTCGAGCGCCAGATCGCCAGCCAGAAGCAAATGATGGCAGAACTAAACGAGTCGATTGAGAACGCTACTGTTATTGAGCGAGGCATCTCGCCACTGATGGAAGATATGCTCAAAGGTCTTCGCGAATTTGTTGCTCTGGATGTTCCATTCAAGAAAGAGCAGCGTGAAGAAGCAATTGCCGAGCTGTTCGATAACCTCGACAGCGCCAAGTTCTCCGCGGCAGAAAAATTCCGTCAGATCCTCGAAATCTACGATATCGAATCTGAGTACAGCCGTTCACTGGAAACCTATCGTGATCTCGTTGATATCAACGGCGATGGCGAAGAAGTAGAAGTGGATATGCTGCGTATCGGTCGTGTTGCCCTGATGTATCAAACAAAAGATAAATCACAGACAGGTGCCTGGAACAAGGCAACTGGCTCTTGGGAAACACTGGATTCCGAATATCGTCGCCCTGTAGACCAGGGTATCCGCATCGCCAAGAAACTGGCGCCGCAGGATGTCATGGAAATGCCAATTAACGCTCCGGAGACAGCACAATGAAACTGAAATTCGTTAAAGTTTGTGCCGCTTTCATAGCTGCTGCTGCGGTAAGCATGCCAGCGCTGGCACAGGATGCAAAAACCCTCGACGAGCTGCTGAACATGATTCAGAGCTCAACGATTTCCGAGTCCAAGGAATATCGTCAACGCGAAGCCGAGTTCAAGGCTGATCAGCGCAAGCAGGCTTCACAGCTCGCAAGCGCCAAGAACACCAAGGCTGCTGAAGAGCGCCGTTCCGATCGTCTTGAGCAGGAAATTCGCGACAACGACCTCAAGCTGGCCGCACTGCGTGAGCAGCGTGACAAGCGTCTCGGTTCCTTGAAAGAGCTGTTTGGCCACCTGACAGGCGCCGCCGGTGATATCCGCGCCAACCTGACTCAGTCCATCGTCAGTGCCCAGATTCCTGGTCGCACCGAGTTCCTCGACGAACTGATCGACAAGATGAGCAGCGACACTCGCCTGCCTTCGATTACTGATATCGAGAAGCTGTGGTACGAGCAGCAGCGCGAAATGATTGAAAGCGGCCGTGTGGTCAAATTCAACCGCACTGTGCTGCGTGCAGACGGCAGTCAGCAAGAGATGGAAGTTGTTCGCGTTGGCGCCTACAACCTGTTGGCTGATGGCATGTACCTCGAGTACAGCCCGGAAAACGGTCTGGTCTCTGAGCTGGCACGTCAGCCCTCAGGCCACAACGGCGGCGCAGCTGATCTTCAGGACGCTACAAGCGGCTTCACCAAAGTGGGTCTGGATCCTACCGGACCTCTGGGTGGCGGTTTGCTGCGCGCACTGATCAATACGCCAACCATGATGGAGCGCTGGCACTTCGGTGGTCTGGTTGGTTACGTGATCACTGGTGTATTTGTTGTCGCAATTCTGCTGGCGGTATGGCGCTTTATCTTCCTGCAAGGTGTCTCTTCCAAGGTATCTGCACAGCTTAAGCGCCCAGAATCAGCCAGTCTGGATAACCCACTGGGTCGCGTGCTGGCGGTAGCTCAGGCCAACCCCGGTCTGGATGCAGAGTCGCTGGAGCTTAAGCTTCACGAAGCGGTACTCAAGGAGCGTCCATCAATTGAGTCTGGCCTCAGCCTGCTCAAGATCATCGCCATGGTTGCCCCGCTGCTCGGTCTGCTGGGTACAGTGACCGGTATGATTATTACTTTCCAGATGATTACCCTGTTTGGTGCGGGCGATCCAAAGGCAATGGCCGGCGGTATCTCCCAGGCACTGATCACTACTGTACTGGGTCTGGTTGTTGCGATTCCAACAGTATTGATGCACACATTGGTCAATGGAAAAGCACAGCGTGTTCTGCATATCCTTGAAGAGCAGAGCGCTGGAATCGTAGCTGGTTCAGTAGAGGGTCGCTAACATGTGGTTTGTTGATACTCTCGCAGAAGTTGGAAAGTTTATGGATTCAGGCGGCATGGTCCTTTGGGCCATTGTCGTCCTGCTCTTCGTAATGTGGACTCTCCTTTTTGAGCGCATGTGGTATCTCAAAACCAGCGTCAGCGTTGATGTTCAATACGCTCTTGATAGCTGGGAGGCGCGCGCTGAGCGCAAATCCAAGCGCGCCCATCAGATCAGGGAAAAACTGATCTCTGAAGTCAGCGTCAAGATCGATGAAAACATTATGATGATCAAAACTCTGGTTGCCCTGGCCCCGCTGTTTGGTCTGCTGGGCACGGTAACCGGAATGATTGTCGTGTTTGACGTAATGGCATTTACCGGCGGCGGTGACGCCAAGGCGATGGCAGGTGGTGTTTCCCAGGCAACTGTACCGACCATGTCGGGCATGGTTGCCGCACTGTCCGGCGTATTCGGCATGACCTATGTCGAGCGCGCCGCGGAGCGGGAAAAGAATCTGCTCGAAGACCATCTGACCATGGATCACTAACCGGCGCCTGTTAAAGACATGGCTCCTGTGAGAGAAAACTATGCGCAATAGAACAAGTGGATCACAACCCCAGGGCGAGGCAATCGACCTCACCCCGATGCTGGATGTGGTTTTTATTATGCTGATCTTTTTCATTGTGACGGCATCGTTTATCAAACTGCCCGGTGTCGACGTTAATAAAGTCGACGCCGATACGGCAGACCCCTACAAAAAAGTAGGTATTCTGGTAGCGGTCAGCGAAAACAATGAAATCTGGATTGATAAAAAGCGCGTGGAGCCCACTGCGTTGAAAATCAATCTGACAAGACTGTACAACGAAAACCCAAAGGGCGGCATGGTTATCCAGGCCGACAATGAATCAAATATTGAAATGGTCGCCAAGGTGGCCGATGTCGCAACCGACATTGGTATCCGCCCGGTGGGTATTTCGGTAGAAAAAGACTGAGTTAAGAGTATGGCTGTTATCAGAGTTGGTATTTCTGCTGCACTTGGTGTCCTGATTACCTTTGCGTTGATCATCGTGATGTATAAGTTGATTGACTCGGGTAACAAGGAGATGGACGACAAAGAGACGATTAAAATCGCCGACTTCCTCCATGTTGACCGCCAGGTTGCCGAGAATGCAAAGCAGACCGAAGTGGAAAAGCCTGAAGATCCGGAGACTCCTCCACCGGAAATTCCCGAAGAAAACATCGAGTTTGAAGTCCCTGAAAATGCCGTGAGCATGGCGGCCCCCGCGGCCAATGCCAATCTCAAAATCGGTGGCGCTGGCGGTTTTGCCCGGGATTCAGACTATATTCCTGTCTATGTTCCCCAGCCGCAGTACCCGCGTCGGGCTCAAACCCGTGGTAAAGAAGGCTATGCGGTGATCGAAGTAACCATTACCACCACCGGTGGCACCAGGGATCCGCTTCTGATTGAGGAATATCCGGAAGGTTGGGGTTTTGGACGTGCGGCACTTAAGGCAGCGGAAAAACTCAAGTACAACCCACGGGTGGTTGACGGAGTGGGGCAGGAAGTTCCTGGCGTGCTGTATAAATTTACTTTCCAGATGGCAAAATAAGGAGTCAATGATGTCTAGAAGCACAAAATTTCTAGCTGTATTCGGCGCTGCATTCTTTTTGCCGTTGATGGTCGCAGTGGTTCAACCTCAGTCTGTATTGGCTGCTTCGGTTAGTGCCGCCGAGGAAAAAGAAGAGCCCAAGTACAAAGACGTTAAAACACGTCAGCGTCAGTCTGTTGGCGCCAAGTGTGCCAAGGCGCTGGAAAAGATTCAGCCCGAGATCGAAGCTGAGAACTGGGCTGGTTCGCTGCAGATGCTGAAAGAGATCGGCGCAAGTGAAAAGACCTGCGCCACCGACTATGAGCAGACTCAGGTGTGGAAATTTTCCGCCTATGTTTACTACTCCCTCGACGACTACGCGGCCGCTATTCGTGAATACCTGAGAGTGGTTAACGGTGTCGGCACGCCTCCTGAGTTAAAGCTCGATACTCGCTACACCTTGGCACAGCTTTACACCGTTCAGGAAGACTACCGCAATGCGGCCAAGCAGCTTGAAGCCTGGATGGCTGAGTCAACTATTGTTGGCGCGGATGCCAAGATGTTGTTGGCACAGATCTACTACCAGCTCGAGCGCAAGAAAGACTCGCTGCGTCTGGTTGAAGAAGCCATTGCCGACGTTGAGGCTAAAGATATTCTGCCGAAAGAGGGCTGGTGGGGTCTGCAGCGCGTGCTGTACTACGAGAAGAACGACTACAAAAAAGTGGTCAGTATCCTCGAGAAACTGGTCAAGCACTACCCCAAGTGGACTTACTGGCGTCAGCTTGGCGGCATGTACGGCGAGCTTGAGCGTGAAACCGATCGTCTGGTTGCCACCGAGGTGGTTTATCTGAATGGCCAGCTCGACAAAGAGAGCCAGGTCATGAGCATGGCCTATATGTATCTCGGCGCAGAGGTTCCCTACCGCGCGGCGGTTATTATCGAAAAGGGGATGAAAGACGGCATTATCAAGCGCACGGCGAAGAATCTCGAAGTGCTGGGTACCGCCTGGTACCAGTCAAAAGATCTTAACAACGCTGTAAAAGCCCTTGAAGACGCGTCAAAGAAATCCGATACCGGTAACCTGCAGGCGCGTTTGGCGGGTATCTACCTCGACCTTGGCCGTGACAAAGATGCTTATAAAGCCTCCGTTCGCGCTGACAAGAAAGGCGGCGTCAAGCGTCCTGAATCCAATTATCTGGTGATGGGCAATGCGCTGATCAATCTGCACTGCTACAACGATGCTATTGATGCGTTCAAGAAGTCGATCAAGGCATCAAAGGATGAAAAGAACAAACGTTACCCACGGCAGTGGATTCGCTATGCCGATACCGAAGGCACGCGACTGCAGAAGCTTCGCGACGTGGGCGCAACGGTTCCTGGTTGTAGCAAAGGCTAAATTCTGAATCGTCAAATCCTCAGAAATAAAAAAACCCGGAACACAGTTCCGGGTTTTTTTATGCTCGACAATCAAGAGCGCTATTGAGAGGTTGGTTACAGCTGCGACAGATCGCGTACCGCGCCTTTGTCGGCACTGGTGGCCAGCTTGGCATAGGCTCTGAGCGCAGCCGATACCGCACGTGGGCGTGGCTCCGCAGGCTGCCAGCCGAGCTTGTCCTGTTCCGCCCGGCGCGCTGCCAACTCTTCGTCGGAGATCAGCACTTCAATTGAACGATTGGGGATATCGATACGAATTTTATCGCCCTGGCGAACCAGGCCAATATTGCCGCCGGCACCAGCCTCAGGTGATACGTGGCCAATCGACAGGCCGGATGTACCGCCGGAGAAGCGACCATCGGTAATCAGTGCGCAGGCCTTGCCGAGATTTTTCGACTTGATATAACTGGTTGGGTAGAGCATCTCCTGCATGCCCGGCCCACCGCGAGGACCTTCGTAGCGCACAATCACCACATCGCCGGCCTTTACCCGATCATTCAAAATGGCATCTACCGCTTCATCCTGGCTTTCGGTGATAAAGGCAGGGCCTTCAAAGACATGGATCGACTCATCCACGCCAGAGGTTTTCACCACGCAGCCGTCCGGTGCCAGATTGCCGGTCAACACCGCCAGCCCGCCCTCACGACTAAAGGCATTTTCAAGGTTGCGTATACAGCCATTTTCACGATCCGCATCCAGCGATGGCCACCGCGTGCTCTGACTGAAGGCTGTCTGGGTTGGAATACCCGCAGGCCCGGCTTTGTAAAAGGTTTTGACCTCATCGCTGACATGGCCGCTGACAATATCCCACTTGTTCAGCGCTTCGCTCAATGTGTTTGAATGCACGGTCGGCAAATCACTGTGAATCAATCCGGCGCGATTAAGTTCGGCGAGAATGCCCATAATACCGCCGGCGCGGTGCACATCTTCGATATGGTACTCGGGTGTATTTGGCGCCACCTTGCACAGCTGCGGCACCACCCGTGACAGGCGGTCGATGTCGGCCATATCAAACTCGATGCCGGCCTCCTGCACCGCTGCCAGCAGGTGCAGAATGGTATTGGTTGAACCACCCATGCAGATATCCAGCGTCATGGCGTTTTCAAAGGCCTTGAAGTTGGCAATTGAACGCGGCAGCACAGAGTCATCGTCCTGCTCATAATGGCGGCGCGTTATATCGACAATAGTGCGGCCAGCCTGTTGAAACAGTTCACGGCGATCCGAGTGCGTCGCCAGCACCGTGCCATTGCCAGGCAGCGAAAGCCCCAGCGCCTCGGTCAGGCAGTTCATTGAGTTGGCGGTAAACATTCCGGAACAGGAGCCGCAGGTTGGGCACGCGGAGCGCTCGTATTCTGCCACCTTCTCATCGCTGGCACTATCATCCACAGCAATCACCATGGCATCGACCAGGTCGAGCTTGTGCTCTGCCAGTTTGGTTTTGCCCGCCTCCATTGGACCGCCAGAGACAAAAATAACCGGAATATTCAGGCGCATTGCCGCCATCAACATTCCCGGAGTGATCTTGTCGCAGTTGGAAATACAGACCAGCGCATCGGCACAGTGGGCATTGACCATATACTCCACCGAGTCGGCAATAATATCCCGCGATGGCAGCGAATAGAGCATGCCGTCGTGGCCCATGGCAATGCCATCGTCCACCGCGATCGTATGAAACTCCCGGGCAATACCACCGGCTTTGGCAATCTCTTCTGCAACCAGATCGCCGAGATCCTTGAGGTGTACGTGGCCAGGCACAAACTGGGTATAGGAGTTGGCGATGGCAATCATCGGCTTGTTGAAGTCATCGTCCTTCATGCCCGTGGCGCGCCACAGCGCTCTGGCTCCAGCCATATTGCGGCCTTGAGTGGTGGTGTGTGATCTGTACTTGGGCATCTACATTCTCTTTATTGAATTATGAAAAAAGTGTCTTGCCCTGATGGGCAGATAAATAAATTTTACAGTTGCTTGCTGAAAATACGCGACTGACGCTGATAGTTGTACAGCGACTGTTTTTCGGCGGGTAGATCAGTCAGGGTCGCTTCGACAAAACCCTGCTCTCGAAACCAGTGCGCAGTCTGTGTGGTCAACACAAACAAGGTTTTAAGGCTGTTCGCGCGGGCGTCACTTTCAATGTTTTTGAGTAGACGCGAAGCAATGCCCTGATTGTGAAATTCAGGGTGCGTTGCTACACAGGCCAACTCACCGGCATCGCTATTGTCGATCGGGTAGAGTGCGGCGCAGCCGAGCAATGTCCCCTCAGGGTGCACCACCACCATAAAGCGCGAAATCTCGGTTTCCAGCAGCTCGCGTGAGCGCTTGACCAAAATCCCTTTCTGCTCGAGCGGCGCAATCAGATCAAGAATCCCGCCCACATCGTCAATGGTGGCAGGTCTGATCACCTCGGAATAATCCTTCATAATCAATGTGCCGCTACCATCACGGGTAAATAGCTCGCGCAGCAATGTGCCATCGTCGCTGCAACCGACCAGATGCACGCGGTCGACACTGTTGCGACAGGCTTGATAGGCCGATGCCAGCAGCGCGTATTGCTCTGAGTCTTCACCGCCAGCCTTTTTCAGTCGCGCTTTCATATCAATCACTTCGGGCAGTGACAGATTGCGCAACAGTGTCTTTTCGGCATCGAGAATGCCCGGTGCCTTGGACAGCAGAATCAGTTTCTCCGCGTTCAGTGCAATCGCCGTCTCCGTGGCCACATCCAGATAGCTGAGATTAAATGCCTCACCGGTTGGCGAAAAGCCGATTGTCGACATCAACACTAGCGCGTCGCTCTCCAATTGCTGGGTAATCGCCGCGCTATCAATGCGGCGAATTTCACCGGCGCGCTGGAAATCGACACCCTCGCGCACACCCACCGGTTTGGCGGTGATAAAGTTGCCACCAATCACGCGCACGCGGGCACCATGCATCGGCGAATTGGGTAGCCCCATCGACAGTGCTGATTCAATCTGAAAGCGTGTTGAACCGACCGCCTCTTTAACACATTGCATTGACGCGGCATCGGTTACCCGTATCTGATCGCGAAAAACCGTTTCCAGGCCCGCCAGTTGCAGACGCTGATCGATCTGCGGTCGCGCACCGTGAACTAAAACAATATTGACGCCAAGGCTCTGCATCAGCGCTATATCGTGAACAATGCCGTCAAAATTATCGTCCAGCACGGCCTCACCACTCATTGCGATAACAAAGGTTTTACCCCTGTGCGCATGAATATAAGGCGAGGTCTCGCGGAAAAATTGAATGTAGTTGTTGGTTGTCATGGCGCGATTATAAGCAACAGTGGCCGATAAGTTGAGATAAAAAATGAATTGTCGGTTGCACCCGATCCAAAGGCAGAAATTCATTTGGTTGATGAGCTACATCGATATCCCCTGGACCCAGCACCACCACGTCCATACCCAGTTCCGCAAGGTAGGGCGCCTCGGTTGCAAAAGCCACCGACTCGCCGGCATGGCCGGTCAACTTTTCGCAAAGCGTGACCATCTCAGAGTGCTCATCACTGCAAAAAGGCGGCACCAGCAACTTCTCCAGCGACCAGCTCATTTTGTCGGCCTCGGCGGTTGCGGCAATCTGGCGCTCGAGATCCGCCTGCAACTGGTTCATATCCATGCCGGGCAGCGGGCGAATTTCGAATGCGAGAAAACAGTGGCCACAAATACGATTGGCATTGTCACCCCCGGAAATGCAGCCAAGATTTAAGGTTGGATAGTCAATCGCAAAGCCTGGGTGTTTCTGCTGCTTCATGCGATCGCGCAGAGCCATCAACTGACCGAGAATACGCTGCATCGACTCCATGGCATTGTTGCCCAATGCCGGGTTGCTCGAGTGTCCGGAGCTACCGCGGATAGTTAGCTTCTCAATCATAATGCCCTTGTGCATTTTGACCGGACGCATATTGGTTGGCTCACCAATTACCGCTCGCCGCGCAATTGGTGCTCCGGCCGCAACCAGTGCTTTGGCGCCGCTCATCGACGATTCCTCATCGGCGGTGGCGACAATAATCAAAGGTTGTTTGAGCGCCGTTACCTTCAGCGACTTAAACGCCTCTATCGCCAGCGGGAAAAATCCTTTCATATCGCAACTGCCAAGACCGTACCAGCGGTTATCCCGTTCACTGAGTTGAAAAGGATTGCTCTGCCACAGTGACTCATCGCAGGGCACGGTATCTGTGTGACCTGCCAGCACCAAGCCGCCGGGACCACTGCCGAAGGTGGCAATCAGGTTGGCTTTGTTGTTACCCAAATCCATAATTTCGCTGCGAAAACCAAGCTCGGTCAGTGTAGTGGCGAGCAGATCTATCACTTCCCGGTTGCCGTGATCGATAGCCGGATTAATGCTGCTGATGGAGTTGCACTGAATGATGCGTGAGAGTAATTCTGTTAATTCCATGGTCATGCCGTTGCGGTTTAAGCCGTCGAGTTTAGCGGATTGGGTAATTTGCGCTACCCCTAAGGGGTTTTGTGACTAAAATCTGTAGATAACGAGGAGAAGTTTGCTATCGGTCAATAACTGGCGTCTTGCCTCTAGATCGCAGCACTTCAAAGCCACTGCGGACTTTTGCCCAAATGTGGCACCGAGCATGACCGAGAGGGATCGGGACAAGGATCTGAGACCGTACGCCGCAGGGATAGCGGCGTCCGAGCGTACACGGACGATGGACAGGATGTCCAAGTGTCGCGGGAGGCATGGATGCCGGGAGCGACCGTATTTACAGCGTGTCGAAGAGACTTGTCCCGGTTCCTCGGATACTCCTCCACACCAGACCCCTCGGATACGCTCAGGGTGACAGTAAAAGATTTTACTCAGGATAACATCCTAGATGCAGGATGAATCAACAACAGGAGTTACCGATGAACCAGGCAATGGCGCAGGGAGCCAACGGCACACAGGGGCAGCGTAACAGCAGTCTCGATCTCGCCAAAACATTAAAGGATCTGGTCAGCGACGGCATTATCAGCCAGACCGAAGCCGACGACATTAACAGCGCCCGTTGCACCCGCGACCAAACCCAAATGCACCCACTCGAAACTGTCGCCGCCAGGCAACTGCTGCATCGAATAGAGCAAAAACCCCTCACCCTAGAGCTCCTGACAGAATGGCTGGCAGCGCGAGCCAATATAAAACTTGCCCATATCGACCCGCTGAAAATCAACGTCCCCGCCGTCACCTCAATTATGTCCTTCGCCTACGCCACCCGCTATGGCATCCTCTGCCTTAAAGTCAGTCGCGAAGCGCTGGTCGTCGCCACCATGCAACCATTCGATCGCAGTTGGGTTGAGAGCCTAGAGCAGACCTCGCGGCGACCCATTCAAATAGTGCTGGCCAATCCAGCCGATATCAAAAAATACACGGTGGAATTTTACTCCCTGGCGAGATCGGTATTTGGCGCCGGCTCATCGGCGACCACCGGTGTCGGCATCGCCAACTTCGAGCAGTTGCTCGAGGTTGGCAAGCTCAAGGATGCCGATGCCCAGGACCAGCATATCGTCAATATTGTCGACTGGTTATTGCAGTATGCCTTTGATCAGCGCGCCAGTGACATCCATCTGGAGCCACGCCGCGGCAAAGCCAAGGTGCGCTTTCGCATCGACGGGGTTCTGCATCTGGTGTATGAGCTGCCAGACAATGTAATGACAGCCATGATCAGCCGTCTGAAAATTCTCGGGCGTATGGATGTTGCCGAAAAGCGCCGCCCCCAGGACGGACGCATTAAAACCAAAACTCCCAACGCCCGCGAGGTGGAGCTGCGCCTCTCGACCATGCCCACCGCCTTTGGTGAAAAGCTGGTGTTGCGTATCTTTGATCCGGATGTGCTGCTGCGCAGTTTTTCCCAGTTGGGGTTGGTCGATGAAGATTACCAGCACTGGCAGTCGATGGTCGGTCGAGCCCACGGCATTGTGCTGGTGACCGGTCCGACCGGCTCTGGCAAAACCACCACGCTCTACTCCACGCTAAAACAGTTGGCGGTGGATGCGGTTAATGTCAGCACCGTTGAAGACCCGATTGAAATGGTGGTTGAGGCGTTTAATCAGAGCCAGATTCAACCGGCCATTGAATTTGATTTTGCCGCCGGCATTCGCACCCTGATGCGTCAGGACCCGGATATTATTATGGTTGGCGAGATCCGCGACCGCGCCACCGCCGAGATGGCTGTGCAGGCGGCGCTGACTGGTCATCTGGTGCTGTCTACCCTGCATACCAACGATGCGCCCACGGCGATCAGTCGGCTGCTCGATCTCGGCATGCCCGCGCACCTGATCAAAGCGACGCTGAATGGCGTGATGGCACAGCGACTGGTCCGCACCCTGTGCCCGGAATGCCGCAGCGAAGTGTCCTGCGACTCTGAGGCCTGGCGTGAAATGGTTGGTTTGGCAGCGGCAGATGGCCAGTCCGCACCGTCAACAGTGTTTCAGCCGGCCGGTTGTCTTGAATGTCGCAACACAGGCTATTTAGGGCGCCAGGGAATCTATGAAATTATGCCGTTGACGAATACACTGCTCACCTATATCAGTAGTGAATCCGATATTCAGAGTATTCGCCGGGCGGCCATAGCCGAGGGCATGAAAACACTGCGTATGGCTGGCGCAGAAAAAGTCGCCGCCGGTGTCACATCCATGGAAGAGGTGCTGCGGGTAACCCCTGAACTTGGCCGTTAACCAACCGAGATCCATGCATGTCGAAAACATTCCCGCAGCTGATTTGCGCCAGCTACCAGCGCTATTTTGAACGTTTTCAGGCCACCCACCCCGACCCTTCCTGGCTTCCCGAACGGCTTGCCGACTTCCCCGATTACCCGCTTTTTGCCGAGCACCTGCAGCTGGTCTGGGGCTGCAGTGATTTTATTGGCCAGCAGTGCGAAACCGCGCCGGATGTCTTTCAACAGCTGGTCGACAGCGGCGACTTGCAGCGCGCCTATACCCGTGCAGATTTCCAGCGGGCTATTGATGGCAGAGTTGGCGGTGAAGTGGATGGTGCAGAAAGCGAAGAGCAATTAAGCCGGCGGCTCAGACTTTTCCGTCGCCGCGAGCTGATACGTATTATCTGGCGCGACTTTAGCCGCCAGGCAAGCATGCCGGAAACTACCAGAGAGCTGACCTGGCTCGCCGAAGCCGCGGTCAACGCCGCGTTGGGAACACTTTTCCCACTGACCTGTCATGAACTCGGCACGCCGTTTTCCAACAGTGGTCAGGCGCAACAAATGGTGGTTATCGCGATGGGCAAAATGGGAGCCGAAGAGCTCAATATGTCATCGGATATCGACCTTATTTTCGCTTACCCGGAGAAAGGCCAGACCCGCCGCCGCGACTCGTCAGCGGTGGGCAAAACGGTTTCCAATCAAGAATTTTTTACCCGTCTCGGACAAAAACTGATCGCCGCACTCGATCGTCAAACCGCCGACGGATTTGTCTTTCGCGTCGATATGCGCCTGCGACCCTACGGCCAGAGCGGTGCGCTGGTGATGAGTTTTGATGCACTGGAAGAGTACTACACCACCCAGGGCCGCGAGTGGGAACGCTATGCCATGGTCAAGGCGCGCGCGGTGGCGGGTGACGTTGGGGATATTGCCCGGCTGGACAAAATCCTGCGGCCCTTTACCTACCGCAAATATCTCGACTTCGGCACCATTGACGCACTGCGCGACCTTAAGCGCACCATTAATCGCGAACTCAAGCGCAAAGGTATGCAGGACAACATCAAGCTCGGCGCCGGTGGTATTCGCGAAGTGGAATTTATCACCCAGGCCTTTCAGCTGATTCGCGGCGGGCGCAACCGCGCGCTGCAGACCCCGTCGCTGCATCAGGCACTGCAACAGCTGGTGGTCGATGGGATTATGCCCGCCGACGAGCGTGACAAACTGTGGCAGGCCTACACCTTTTTACGCAACACCGAACACGCATTGCAGGGCATTGCCGATAAGCAGACCCAGCAGCTGCCCGCGGATGAGTTGGGCCAGCAGCGCGCCGCCGCCATTGTTGGTTGTGACAGTTGGCCGGATTTTCAGCGGCATTTGCAACAACACCGCGATGTGGTGACGGCGGCGTTTAACGAAATGTTTGCCGAGTCGGATTCCGGCTCCTCTGATCAGGCACAGGCGACCAGTGATGGCTCTGTCTGGCAACGATCGATGGAACTGCCAGAGCTGCTCGAACATTTGCGGGCAATGGGTTATCAAAGCCCACAGGTTGTCGCCGAGCAGTTGCACGGCCTCTATCAGAGCAAAGCGGTTATCGCCCTGGATCTCGAGCCGCGCCGTCGCCTCGACCAGTTAATGCCAAAAGTGGTCGCCGCCTGTGTTGGGCGTGCCGGCAGTGCCGACAACAGCACAACCCTGGCGCGGGTTGTTGATTTGATTCAGGCGGTGTTGCGTCGCAGCGCCTACCTGGCGTTGCTGACCGAAAATCCCAAAGCGTTGCAGCAGCTGGTGCAGCTCTGCGAGCGCAGCAGCTGGATCGCTGAACAACTCACCGCCTACCCGGCGTTGCTCGATGAGCTGCTCGACACGCGCACCCTCTACACCGCGCCGAATCGGGATCTGTTGCAGGATCAGTTGCGCCAGCAAACCCTGCGCCTGGCGGACGACGATCTGGAACAGCAGATGGAGGTGATTCGCTATTTTGTGCGCGCCAATACATTGCGTGTTGCGGCCTGTGATCTGACCGATGTCATTCCACTGATGCAGGTCAGTGACTACCTGACCTGGATTGCCGAAGTGGTGATTGAGCACACCGTGACGGTTGCCTGGAAATACCTCGGCGTCCAATACGGCCAGCCCGCTGGCAGTGACGAAACCGCGCCGGGTTTTGTGGTGATCGGTTACGGCAAACTGGGTGGTCTTGAGCTGGGTTATAAATCCGATCTCGATCTGGTGTTTCTGCATCGCGGCATTCCCGGCCAGACTATGGGTGGTTTGCGCAGCATTGATAACAGCACTTTCTATGCGCGGCTGGGTCAGCGTGTGATTCATATGCTCTCAACCATGACCCCCTCTGGCGCTGCCTATGAAATCGATATGCGGCTGCGCCCCTCAGGGAACTCCGGGTTACTGGTGTCGACTTTTAGTGCCTTTGAAAAATATCAGCGTTCGACCGCCTGGACCTGGGAACATCAGGCACTGGTTCGTGCGCGCGTGGTGGCAGGCGATAAAACCCTTGCCACAGAGTTTAATCAACTCCGTCAAAGTGTCTTGATGCAGCAACGTGACGAACAATTATTGTGCACCGAGGTGGTGGAAATGCGCGAGAAAATGCGCAAGCACCTGGGCAGATCGACGAAAGATGGCAAATACCCACTCAAGCAGGGTGTCGGAGGTATCGTCGATATTGAATTTATGGTTCAATTTGCAGTCTTGGCTTGGTCGCACAACCATCCTGAACTTACTCGCTGGAGCGATACCATCCGTATACTGGAGTCACTGGCTCACTGCGGGTTGATATCAGAGCAACAATCCAGCCTGCTAATCGACGCCTATAAAAGATACCGTTCAGCAGGACACCGTCTACAGCTGCAAAATCAGGTGGCAGAGGTGGACAGCTGTGAATTTATTGAGTGTCGGGAACTTGTGACCGCCCAGTGGAACACATTATTTAACAATTTTAATAATTGACGAGTTAACAAGAGGAAAAGGTCGATGTCGTTTGCGGACCGCGAAGGTTTTATCTGGATGGATGGCGAGTTGGTTGATTGGCGCGATGCCAAAACCCACCTGCTAACACACTCGCTGCACTATGGCTTGAGTGTTTTTGAGGGCGTGCGCGCCTATCACAACGACGCCTCGGGAACCTGTATCTTCCGCCTTGAAGATCACACCAGGCGCCTGTTTAACTCCGCCAAAATTTTGCAGTTGGAAGTACCTTATAGTCAGGACGTGATCAACGCCGCCCACCGCGAAGTGGTGCGGGTAAACAATCTCAAGGAAGCCTATATTCGACCACTGGTATTTTTGGGCTCCGAGGGCATGGGTCTGCGCGCTGCTGGCCTCAAGGTTCACGTCGGCATTGCGGCCTGGGAATGGCCTTCCTATATGTCTCCGGAAGCGCTGGAGGCGGGCATTAAGGTGCGCACCTCGTCGTTCACCCGTCATCATGTCAACATCACCATGTGCAAGGCCAAGGCCAGTGGCAACTACATCAACTCGATGCTGGCGCTGCGCGAAGCACTCGACTCCGGTTGTGACGAAGCGATGATGCTCGACAACGAAGGCTATGTTGCCGAGGGCAGTGGCGAGAATTTCTTTATGGTACGCAATGGTGTGATCTACACGCCTGATCTGACTTCCTGTCTCGACGGCATTACCCGCGACACCATTTTCCGTCTCGCCGCGGATCACGGTATTGAGGTACGCGAAAAACGCATTACCCGCGATGAAGTGTATATCTGTGACGAAGCCTTTTTTACCGGCACCGCCGCGGAAGTGGTGCCTATCTGTCAGTACGACGGACGTGTGATTGGCAGTGGTGTGCGCGGCCCAATCGCGGAAAAATTGCAGGCCGCCTACTTCGATCTGGTGCGTGGCAAAAACGCAGCCCACGCCGATTGGCTGGCGCCGGTTGCCGAGTAACAAAACAGTTCGGGGAATAAACGCTATGAGTTCAGCGGCAGCAGACAGCTCGACAGAAGTGGTCAACGTACTCTGTATGAAGTGGGGCACCAAATATCCCGCCGATTACGTTAACCGACTCTACTCAATGGTCTCGCGCAATATGTCGAGACCATTTCGTTTTATCTGTCTTACCGAAGATGGCGAAGGCACTCACGAAAACGTTGAAATTTTTCCGCTGCCCGAGCTCGCTATTGACCTAGCAGGCCCCGAGCGCGGCTGGAACAAGCTGGCGGTTTTTGCTGAAACCCTATACGACCTCAAAGGCAAAGTGCTGTGCCTGGATCTCGATTTAATCATCACTGGCAGCCTCGATGATCTGTTTGATTACCCGGGTGAGGTGATGATTATTAAAGACTGGATCAAAAAAGATGGCACCGGAAATTCATCGGTCTACCGCTTTGAAGTGGGTGCGCATCCGGATGTGCTCAGGGAATTTGAAAAATCTTTCCAGCAGATTAAAAAGATCCATCGCAACGAACAGGAATATCTCTCCGCCGCCCTGATGGCCAAGGGCGCACTGAAATATTGGCCCGATGAATGGTGCCGCAGTTTTAAGCGCCACTGCCTGAAACCATTCTGGTTTTTAATCGCCCGCGAAACACGGGTGCCTGAAAATGCGCGCGTAATAGTGTTTCATGGTAGGCCCGATCCCCACGAAGCTATCGCCGGTGTCAGCGGAAAATGGTATCGCCGTTTTAAACCCGCCACCTGGGTTGCGGAACACTGGGTTTAGTCTCGGCACTGTTAATCCGCGCCGTTATTTAGTCTGTTAAATCTGTTTCGATGACTATGGATTACCGTAAGAGGAGAGATCAACTTTTCTGAGCCGGTTATATTTAATTCGCAGCAATTCGTAGCGAACTTTCATTAGCACACCTTTCAGCTGACGTAGCAAAGATGTACGACATCTTCTGTTGCCAGCATTGTCTATATCGCTTTGCAAGCTGGATTGGGCATTCCAGACTGGAGTGGGCTCAATTCCAAATACATTGCCTGAGTATTCCCAGTAAAATTGCAAATCGTCATCAAGTGGTCGGGCAAATTTTTCACGTGCTTTGAGCAACTTTATTGCGCCGGCTGCGGAAACCACATAGCCCGTCGCTCTGGATGGGACTTTATTGTAGAGACACAATTTAAAATCACCATCTGCAATCCCTGAATCTTTAGCTACTGACGCCATTGCGACAGAATCGAGAACGGTCTTCTTTTTGGGCGGGTCACACAGTTTTATAATGTCCCATGGCTCCGCGATTTGTGCGATGCTCGCGAGAACCGAGGGCAGCCTGTCGTCCAGCTCAGCATCATCTTCCAGTATCAGGGCATGATTGAATTGTTGATCCCTAATTTTTTGCCAGCAATTTCTGTGGCTTAGGTAGCAGCCAATTTCACCTGCGGAGAGAGGTCTTCGATAATGTTTTCTATTCAATAGAGGTTGGTAAAATTTGTGAATCTGGTCTGCACTCAGTTTCGCTCCGTTTACCGCGGACTCTCTTTCGAACGCCAGATTCAACCGTTTGAGTCGCTGACTCATTTCGGCCATGCGCTGGCTGGAACCATCGAGATTAATAACAAAGATTTGCATTTGAAGCTCTGACTGCTGTCGTGACTGCCTTTATTTATAGTCACAAATCGGCGGCGATACACAGTCAAATAACTCAAAAAACAGATCTGGTTTGGAGTGGCCCTACTTAATTTCGTGGCGCCAGCAGTTGATAGCGTGTCAGCCAGTCGAGAATCGCGGGATAGGCTCGAGCGCGCTCTATTCTAGCGTCGCGATCCGAGGCTTCGGGTGTGACGGCAAAGCTGTGACTCACCCTATGACCCGGTTTTTCGGGGCTATCCGCTAGACGATAAGCGTTCTGGTCGAGCACAATATAGTCGACATTGTAGGCAAACTGGTGGGCGCTGTTGGCGGTGTCTTCAGTTGCCAGCAGGTTGCGTCCCAGATTGGCGTAGCTTGCGTTCGACAGCGCCAGATTGAACAGAGTTGGCATCACATCTTTATGGGATGCAACCTGACTGGTGTCGACCCGAGTATCCGGTTTGTAATCATTCGGCACGTAGAGATAAAACGGCACACTGAGGCGATGCAGCTGCTCTGACTGATCGTAGCGCATACCGCGGATAGAGTGATCACCGGTTGCGGCAATAATAGTGGTCGAGCCGAGGGCGCTCTGTTTGATGCGGCCGATTAATTCACCGAGCAGATCGTTGGCATAACTGTAGGTCTCGAGACTGTCGGTGGTGAGGTTTTGTAAACGATCACTGAGTGCCTGGTTCAGTTTCAGCGATTGCCTTCTGTCGACCGGTCGATAATAGGGCGGATGGTTGGTAATCGATAGCGTCATAATAAACAGCGGGCGCGGATCATCGCTCTGTTCAGAGAGCAATTTCCAGACTTGCTCAAAGACATATTTATCGTCGCCACCCCACACGCTCTCGTGCATTTGTGGGAACATCGCCTTTAGTGTGCGAGCACCATAAAATTCCTCAAACCCCTGCGAGCGGAAATAGCTGCCGCGATTCATCAGTCCCTCAAAGCCGCCATAGACGAACACCGTTCTGTAGCCCGCATCTCTGAATACTTTGGCCGCGGAGGTTTGCATCAGTATGTCTTTGTAACTTGAACGGCTGATGTCGCTATATTCGGTATTGAGCATCAAACTGGTGAGTGATGTTTGAGTATTGTTTTGGGCCGGTAAAAAGTGCTGGAAATAAAAATCGCTGTTCAGGTGTTGGCGCATGGAGCCGCTGAGGTCAATGCCGTCGGTGAACTGGTTTAGCAGCAGCGCCTGACCCATACTCTCCATTAAATTAAACACCACATTGGGCGGATTTTTTTCGAGAAAATCAGATTGCTCTGTGTGGGTAAAAAATTGCTCAAACAGTTCGCCCGGCGCTGCCGCTTTACCATAGAAGGTTTTATATAACTGCCGTCCTTCGGCGTCGTCGGCAACACGCAGCTGCTTTGATTTTTTAAAATCCTTGTAGCCGTAATAGAGTGCCACCAGTCCGTTGGGCACAATATTGTTCAACGACGAATCGCTGGACACCGCGAGATGACGATAGGAAAGCGGGAAGGTGGTCACCGAGCCGCGGCCGATAACGGCAATCACCAGCAGAGAAACGACGATCAATATCGGCCCAACTTTGCGTTGGTTTGCATTGGCGTCAATTCGGGAGACAATTTTTTTCTCAAGCATCTGGTACACAAACAGGCTCAATCCAAGCGCCAGAACAGTTGTCGCCAGCAGCGCTGCAAAGTTGCTGGTGCCGCTGACCGTTTTCCATGCGGTGCCGGTTCCGTAGGCCATGCCGATAAATGCAAAGCTGTCGATGGGGCGATTAAAAAAGTCGAGATAGGCAAAATTAATCACTGAAAACAGCACCGCGAGCACCACAACCGCGCGGGCGAGAATGCGGGTAATCATCCAGGCGGGATTAGCCAGCCTGGATGAAAAAGGCAGCGCCACAAGGCTGATCAATACGGCCAGTATCATGCCGCGGGCGGCAAATGCCATATCAAAGCGGAACCCGATCAACAGTGCACTCCAGAACTCGCCACTGATAATGCGTTCGTCGGGGGGTGTATAAGCGCTCCAGGCGGCCAGTCGTGCAACGGTAAAAATCAGTGTCGCCAGCGCGATCAACATAAAGGTTGATGCCAGGGTTTTTATATAGAGTGTTTGCTGATTGTTGGCACTGTTCATGGAAAAGATCGTTTCATAGCAAAGGTCGGTGGTTTGAGTAGGGGTAAAAGGCCAGCTCAAATGCCCCGGGACTTTAGCACTAAATTAATCTCGATGGCTAGATTGGCACTGCGTTCTCAGGTTTATCCGCACCGGGAAATGACCTTATGCAATGCCTGTTGTGAAATCTTCAGTAAAGTCTTTTCAGATCGGAAAAAATCATTTTTACACTGTATATAGTGATTATTTGAGTTGCCCGAAATCCATCGATTGATAGAATGCGGCAACCATTTTTGAATTGTAGCTGCGCATGCTAGTTTCCCGTCAACAGAAGTTTCTCTTTGTGCATATTCCCAAATCGGCCGGGTCCAGTGTTACGGCCGCGTTAAAAGCGGTCAGCGATCGCCCGCAGGATGAACTGGTCAATCGACTGCTGGCCAGTGTCGGCATCAATGTAAATTGGTTTGGGCCGCAGAGTTGGAAACGGGGGCGCAAACACAGCACCGCCTCGCAAATACAGTGCATGTATTCAAAGCAGGTTTTTGACGATTACTACAAATTTGCTTTCGTGCGAAATCCCTGGGCGCTGATGGTCTCTTATTACCATTACATCAAGGCCAATGACAAACACCATCGCAGCCAGAAAATTAATAATCTCGACAGCTTCGAGAGCTATCTGCACTACGAAATCAAACGCAACAAAATCAATCAGAGTCGCTTTGTCACCAACCGCTATGGCGACATTATTGTCGACTTTGTCGGTCGCTTTGAAAATCTCAGCCAGGATTTTGGCCAGGTGTGCCAGCATCTTGGGCTGGATATCGAGATTCCCCATCTCAATAACTCGGTACACCGCGACTATCGCGAGTATTACAACGAGCACACGGCAAAGTTGGTTGCCTATCACTGGGCAGAGGATATTCTTCGTTTCGGATATACTTTCGATAACGGCTAGCCCACTATTCCTCCATTGCTGATATCGAGTTTTATATGCCCGCACCTGCCCGCCTGCTCTACTCGGCCATCTTTTATCTGCTGACGCCAATTGTTTTGCTGCGCCTGCTGCTGCGCGGCATTGCTGCACCCGGCTATCTGCGGCGCTGGCCAGAGCGTTTTGGTTTTGTGCCGACTGTGGCGAGGCAGGAAAAGATTATCTGGCTGCATGCGGTCTCGGTGGGGGAAACCTTGGCTGCGGTGCCTCTGGTCAAGGCGCTGCAACATAACCACCCGGATCACCGTATATTGGTCAGCTGCATGACGCCCACTGGCTCGGAGCGGGTTATGGCCGCCTTTGGCGGCTCAGTGCTGCACAGCTACGCACCCTACGACACCCTTGGCGCGGTGGAGCGCTTTCTCGAACGAGTGCGGCCAGAAATACTGATTATTATGGAAACCGAGCTGTGGCCCAACACCGTTGCCGCCTGCCATGGGCGACAGATTCCAGTGCTGCTCGCCAATGCCCGGCTCTCGGAAAAATCGGCTCGCGGTTATCGCCGTGTCAGCAGCTTGAGTCGACCAATGGTTGCACAATTAACCGCGGTGGCCGCCCAGCACAGCGATGATGGCGCGCGTTTTGAGGCGCTGGGCCTGACTGCGGAGAAGCTTTTCATCACTGGTAATATTAAATTTGATCTCGATCTCAGCGCTCAGCTCAGGCTTAACGCCGAAGAATTGGCACAGCAGTGGCGCGGTGACAATCAGCGCCCGGTTTTGCTGGCGGCCAGTACTCATCGCGGTGAAGATGAAATTATCTTGCAGGCGTTTGCCGCTATCAGGCAGCGTGTCAGTAACGCTCTGTTGGTGCTGGTGCCACGTCATCCCGAGCGCTTTAAGCAGGTTGGGGATCTCTGTCTTGAGGAGGGCTTTAGTCTGGCCCGGCGCAGCGGTAATGACAGTGTTGAGCAAGCGGATGTGCTGTTGGGCGACACCATGGGCGAGCTGATGACCTTTTTCGGCGCCTGCGATATCGCCTTTGTTGGCGGCAGTCTGGTGGCCAATGGCGGCCACAATATGATTGAGCCCGCAGCCTGGGGCAAGCCGGTTTTGTCTGGACCTTCGCAGTTTAATTTTACCGAGGTATCGCGATTGTTGACCGAGGCCGGCGGGTTGCTGATCTGTGATAGCGCAGAGGCGCTGGCGGAGCAGGTTGTGGCGTTGATGGAAAATCCGCAGCAGGCGCAGCAGATGGGTCAGCGAGCACACCAGGTGGCGGAGGCCAACCGTGGTGCGCTGGAGAAACTACTGACGGTGATTGATCGCACTCTCGAGCACTCTTGAGCACTCTCAAGTGCTGAGGCTCAGGGCTCAGGGCTCAGGCGGATACAGTTACGGCGTTATAACAATTCCCTTTTATTGCTTTACTTCTTGATCACCAGCTTGGGATCAAGCCAGGCATTGAGCTGGTAGATATCGTCCGGAGCGAGCTGGCCAGCTACCTCCTTCAATCGCATCATCGAGAGAATATAGTCATAGCGGGCATTGGCATAGCTGCGACGGGCCTGAAACAGGGTACGTTGGGCGACCAGCACATCGACAATATTGCGTGTCCCCACTTCATAACCGGCCTGGGTTGCCTGCAGGGCGCTGTCAGCGGAGGTGATCGACTGCGCGCGCGCTTTCACCCGTGCGGTGTTGGTCAATACCAGCTGGTGAAGTGAGCGGGCCGCTTGAATAGTGTTGCGTTTGGCTGCGGTAAAACCTTCGCCGGTGGCGATGGCCTGTTGCTTGGCTTGGCGACGTTGCGCATCCAGTGAGCCGCCGAGCCAGATAGGCATGGTCAGCGAAACCGTTACCGAATTGCCATCCTGCTGGGTTTCAAACGGCGAGGTGTATCTGGTGCCATCGGACTCTGAATCAAAGTAGCTGTAGCGGCCGGTGATCTTTGGCAGACGTGCTGCCGCCGCCGCTTTGGCGTTGTTGTAGGCGGCATCTTTGCCCAGCTCGGCGACTTTGAGCTGGTAGTTGTTGCCGACAGCAAAATCTACCCACTCGGCATCGCTGAGCGGATCCGGGTTGGTGGCGATAAAGTTGTCCGCCAGCCCGGCGAGCACATCGTAATCCTGACCGGTGAGCACCTGCAGCTGTTGAAAGGCGATATTTAAGGTGCCGCGGGCTTCAAGGCTGTTGACCGCCGCATCGTCAAAGACGGCCTGTGCCTCGTGAACATCGGTAACCGGCAGCAGGCCAACTTCAAAGCGCTCGCGGGTCTGCTCCAGTTGGCGCTGGATCGCACGCTCTTCCGCCTCGCGGGTCTGCATATTGTCGTAGGCGCGCAGCACATTAAAGTAGGCGTCGCTAACGCGGATAATCAACGATTGCTGGTCAGCGGCAAACTGAGCGCTGGCGCTTTCGCTCAGGGCCTTGCCACTTTTGAAGCTGTACCAGGAGGGCATATCAAAAATGGCCTGGCGCAGCGAAACATTATAAGAGGTGCCATCGCTCTCCACATCGCCTTTATTCACTGAAGACAGGATCTGCCCTTCAATATTAAATGTGGACCGGGAGTCGTCAGTTGTTTCAGTCTCACTGTAGTCACCGGAGGCGGAGATCTGTGGCAGCAGCGCGGCGCGGGCGATATTCTTGATTTCGCGGTCGGCGTTAAAGCTGGCGCGGGCGGCTTTTAAAACCGGGTCATTGGTCAGGGCGCTCTCGTAGATATCCACAAGCGACTCTGAAAGTGCCAGCTGTGGCGCCAAAACAGCGACAGCGGCAATCAATAAGTGTTTTTTAACAGGTTGCATAGTGCCTCCAATTGCAAGGGCGGTAGTTTAGCAGGTTTGCACCACAGGAATACTCTGTCTTTGGTCAAATGGTGTGCTATTCCCCGTGATTCCACACCGCTCATATAACTAACTCTGGTTAGACGGTTTAAATGCCGAATTGGTTGACTGAGATGGTAAAGTTGTTAAACAAAAGTGTAACGGGCAGAAAAATGAGCAAACAACATCGCTTTGGCCATTCCGACTATCGGCTGCAATCAACCGAAACTGTTTTTCAGGGCTTTTTCAAAATGACCCGCATGCTGGTCGAGCACCGGCTGTTTGGCGGCGGCTGGAGTAAACCGCTGCAGCGTGAACTGTTTGAGCGCGGCGATGCGGTTGGCCTGTTGCTCTATGATCCGGCCAATGATCTGGTCGGCCTGGTCGAGCAGTTTCGCCCCGGCGCGCTGGATGAAAAGTCCGGTCCCTGGCAGTATGAAGTGGTTGCCGGCATGATGAAGCCCGACGAAAACCCGGAGCAGGTGGCGATCAGAGAGCTGCAGGAAGAGACTGGCCTGGAAGTGGCAAAACTGATCCCGATCTGCGACTATCTCGTCAGCCCGGGCGGAACCAATGAAAAAATGCATCTATTTTGCGGCCTGGCGGATTTAAGCGATCGCGGCGGCATCTTTGGTCTCGACGGCGAGGGGGAAGATATCCTTTTCCAGGTTTGGTCCTACGATGAGACACTGCAGGCATTTTCAGAGGGTATGCTGAACAGTGCGGCGATGTCGGTTGCGCTGCTTTGGCTACAATTAAATCACCGTCGTTTGAGACATGAGTCTTGAATATCAGCTTGAAAAGAGAGCCTAAAGTGAAAAAGTTAACTGCATCACGACCAGCGAGAAGAGACTTTGTCAGTATCTGAAACCCGACGTCAACGGCACAATCTGGCGCGGCTGCACAGCGAGTGTGAACTCAATTATGTGCGACTGCTGCGGCTGATGCCGAGCACTGCGAAACTGGAGCACAGCATTCGGGTCGATTTTACCCACGGCTATGACAGCGGCATGCAGATTACCGTCGAGGAAATTACCCGCTACACACATCTTCTCAGCATCGTCGCCGACAGCGTGCGCCCGGACTGGTTGCCAGAGATTCAAATGAAAGTGCGAATCTATCACGACGCGAGAATGGCCGAAGTGGTCGAGTGGTGCAGCGACAGAACCATACCCTGGGAGCTGTCGGAAAAATCCTCGATGCAGGCGCCGGATGAAAAATGGCAGTGGAATATGTTTTTAAGCGACCTGCTGTCCCACGGTTTGAGCCACGGCATGAGCAGAGTGAAAGTAACACTCTAGAGTTTAAGGTCATTTCAGGAACTTTTTTTGAGAAGATAAATGAGCACAGTGCGACTTACCCAAATCACCGATCTGCACCTGGGTGCAAACAGAGACGAAACTCTCGGAGGTGTCACCACCTTTGATAGTTTTCAGGCGGTGTTGCGGGCGTCAAATGCTCAGGGGCGCGCCGATACGCTGTTGCTGCTGACCGGCGATCTGGCCAGTGACTGCCAGCCCGGCGCCTACCGACTGTTAAACAACAGCCTCAACGACAATGGCCGCGAAGCAATCTGGCTGCCTGGCAACCACGACGATGTCGAATTAATGGAGGCCAACCTGGTCAACTATCCGCGCCGCCGCCTCTACTACGCCGATGGCTGGGCTATTTTGCTGCTCGACAGCTCCAAAGCCGGCCAGCCGGGCGGCCACTTCTCCGATATTGAACTGGCCTTTGCCAAACAGAGCCTGAAAGCCCTGGCGGGCAAGTCGGTGCTGGTCGCCATGCATCACTCACCGGTCAAGGTTCACTCGGCCTGGCTCGACCGTCAGCAGATCGATAACCATGATCGCTTGCACCAACTGTTGGTTGACCACGGCGGCGTCAAAGCGGTGATCACTGGCCATGTGCACCAACATCATGACAGCCTTTGGGGTTCCATTCCGGTCTACTCCACTCCTTCAAGCTGTGTGCAGTTTGAACAACGCAGCGATGATTTTGCTCTCGCCGACCACCCCCCCGGTTATCGCTGGATCGATCTGCACAGCGATGGCAGCCTGCAAACCGGAGTCGAATTTTTAAATGATTTTGCCCAGCAATGCGATCGCAGCTGCGTGGGTTATTAAACCGCCTTTCCTTTTCTGGTTAGCCCCAAATTATTGCTGTGTTTTCCTCTCGCTTCTTATTTAGCTCGCGCAATCAATCGACCACAATGCCGCCGCTTTGGCTATAATGCCCGCTAGCAAAAAAATGACTGCCATCTATGCCAGCGCTGCTTTATTTACATGGGTTTAACAGTTCGCCTGAGTCCGCGAAGGCGCAGCAGACCCGACAGTGGTTTGCGCAAAATGCCCCTGAAATAGAGTTTGTCTGCCCCGAGTTGCCACCCTACGCCGACCGCGCCATGGCGCTGTTGCGCGACATTATAATTCCCCGACTCTCCCAGCCGCTGTTTGTGATTGGCAGCTCCATGGGTGGTTTCTATGCCACCTGTCTGGTGGAACAATTCGACGAAGGAAATATCAGCGCGGTATTGATTAATCCGGCGGTCAGTCCTGCCCGTGGATTGCACAAATGGCTCGGTGAAAACCACAACTATCACAGCGGCGAAAAGTGGCTGTTTGAGCCTCGGCATATCGACGAATATCAGCGCTGCGATCCGCAACAGATAAAAAACCAAAAAAAGTACCTGGTGCTATTGCAAAGCGGTGACGAAGTGCTTGATTATCGTGATGCGCAGCAACGTTATGCAGGGTGCAAAATAATTCTCGAATCCGGTGGCGATCACAGCTTTATTGACTATCATCGACACCTGAAAACCATCCACCAGTTTCTGCTTGCAGCGGCACAACGCAACCGGAAAAAACAACCTGACCTAAAGAGCGCATGAGCACATATAACGCAGAAGATATTGAAGTTCTCACCGGGCTGGACCCGGTTAAAAAACGCCCGGGTATGTACACCGATACCAGCCGCCCCAACCACCTCGCCCAGGAAGTGATCGACAACAGTGTCGACGAAGCATTGGCCGGCCACGCCAGCCGCATCGATGTTACGCTGCACAAAGATGGCTCGCTGTCAGTCTGCGACGACGGCCGCGGCATGCCGGTGGATATTCACCCGGAGCAGGGTCTGCCGGGTGTTGAGGTTATCCTCTCGACCCTGCACGCCGGCGGCAAGTTCTCGAATAAAAATTATCAGTTTTCCGGTGGTTTGCACGGGGTTGGCGTCTCGGTGGTCAATGCGCTCTCCGACAAACTCGAAGTCACCGTCAAGCGCGGTGGCAATGTGCATCAGATTGTCTTTGCCAACGGCGATAAAATCTCCGACCTGCAGGTGATCGACAGCTGCGGTCAGCGCAATACAGGCACCATTTTGCGCTTCTGGCCCAATCCGGGTTATTTCGACTCGGTTAAATTTTCCCTGCCGCGACTTCGCCATGTATTGCGCGCCAAAGCGGTGCTGTGCAGTGGCCTGACCGTCAGCTTCTACGACGAAAACAGCGACGAAAGTGAAGAGTGGTACTACCAGGATGGCCTGCAGGATTATCTGTCTGGTGCACTGCAGGGTTGGGAATTGCTGCCCGCCGTGCCGTTTGTCGGCACCTATGCTGCAGCCAATGAAGCCGCTGACTGGGCGGTGCAGTGGTTGCCGGAGGGCGGTGATCTGGTTCAGGAGAGTTACGTCAACCTGATCCCCACGCCCCAGGGCGGCACCCATGTCAACGGTCTGCGCACCGGCCTGCTGGAGGCGATGCGCGAGTTTTGTGAATTCCGCAATCTGCTGCCGCGGGGCGTCAAACTGACCCCGGACGATATCTGGGATCGCTGTAGTTTTGTGCTGTCATCGAAACTCGAAGACCCACAGTTTTCCGGTCAGACCAAAGATCGACTCTCCTCGCGTCAGGCGGCGGCATTTGTTTCCGGCGTGGTAAAAGATTCATTTAGCCTGTGGCTCAACCAGCACACGGAAGAAGCCGAGAAACTCGCTGAGCTTTGCATCTTTAGCGCCCAGAGCCGCATGCGTGCGAGCAAAAAAGTGGTGCGCAAAAAAATCACCCAGGGCCCGGCGCTGCCCGGCAAGCTGGCCGATTGCTCCAGTGGCGAGCCAGAGCGCTGTGAAATATTTTTTGTTGAGGGTGACTCCGCGGGCGGCTCCGCCAAACAGGCGCGCAACCGTGAAAATCAGGCGATTATGCCGTTGCGCGGCAAGATCCTGAACACCTGGGAAGTCGACTCCCAGGAAATTCTCGCCTCTCAGGAAGTGCACGATATCTCGGTGGCGCTGGGCATAGACCCGGGCGTCGACAATCTGGAAAAACTGCGTTACCACAAAATCTGTATCCTCGCCGATGCCGACTCTGACGGTCTGCATATCGCCACCTTGCTGTGCGCACTGTTTGTGCGTCACTTCCGGCCGCTGGTCACCGCCGGCCATGTCTACGTGGCGATGCCGCCGCTATTTCGCATCGATGTGGGTAAAGATGTCTACTACGCGCTGGATGAATCTGAAAAACAGGGCGTGCTTGACCGCATCCAGGCGGAAAATAAACGCGGCAAGGTCAATGTGCAGCGCTTTAAAGGGCTCGGTGAAATGAACCCGCTGCAACTGCGTGAAACCACTATGAACCCTGACACCCGCCGCCTGGTGCAGCTAACCGTCGATGCCGGCGACAACACCAATCCGATGATGGATATGCTGCTGGCCAAAAAGCGCGCGCCGGATCGTCGCAGCTGGCTCGAAACCAAAGGTAATCTGGCTGCCATAGCCGATCTTTAACCGTTTTTGAAATAGGAAAAACGATGAACGATATCGTAACGTTTAACAGCGAAGGGTTGGAGCGCCGACCCATGAGCGAGTATGTCGAGCAGGCCTATCTGGACTACTCCATGTACGTCATTCTCGATCGCGCCCTGCCGCATATTGGCGATGGGTTAAAGCCGGTTCAGCGGCGCATTATCTACGCCATGAGCGAGCTCGGCCTCAAGGCCAACGCCAAATATAAAAAATCGGCGCGCACCGTCGGCGACGTGATCGGCAAGTTCCATCCCCACGGCGACAGTGCTGCCTATGAAGCCATGGTGTTGATGGCGCAGCCATTCTCCTACCGCTATCCGCTGGTCGATGGCCAGGGCAACTGGGGTTCGGCGGATGATCCAAAGTCATTTGCCGCAATGCGTTACACCGAATCAAAGCTCTCGAAATACGCGGACGCACTGCTCTCCGAACTGGGTCAGGGCACAGCCAACTGGCGGCCAAACTTTGACGCCACCATGGACGAGCCGGAAATTCTGCCGGCGCGGGTCCCCAATGTGCTGCTTAATGGCACCACCGGCATTGCCGTGGGCATGGCTACCGATATTCCGCCGCACAACCTCAATGAAGTGGTCAGCGCCTGCCTGCATCTGCTCGATCACCCCAAGGCCGATGTTGGCGAGCTGATGGAGTTTATCAAAGCGCCGGATTTCCCCACCGACGCGGAAATTATTACTTCGCGAGCGGATATCAAAAATGTCTACGAAACGGGCCGCGGCTCGGTAAAAATGCGCGCCGTATGGCACCGTGAAGATGGCGATATTATTGTTAATGCGCTGCCGTTCCAGGCATCCGGTTCCAAGATCCTTGAGCAGATCGCCGCCCAGATGCGCAACAAAAAGCTGCCGATGGTGGAAGATCTGCGCGATGAGTCGGACCATGAAAATCCGACTCGCCTGGTGATCACGCCGCGCTCCAACCGTGTTGATCTCGACGCCCTGATGGACCACCTGTTCTCGACCACCGACCTTGAGCGCAGCTACAGAATCAACCTCAATATTATCGGCATCAACGGCAAGCCCGGTGTGATGAACCTGCGCGAGATCCTGAAAGACTGGCTGCAGTTCCGCACCGATGTCACTCGCCGCAGACTGGACTACCGCCTCGATAAAGTCGACAAGCGCCTGCACCTGTTGGACGGCCTGTTGATCGCGTTTTTGAATATAGATGAAGTGATTCATATTATTCGCACCGAAGACGAGCCCAAGCCGGCGCTGATTGCCCGCTTTGGCCTCTCGGATATTCAAGCCGAATATATTCTCGATACCAAATTGCGCCAGTTGGCGCGTTTGGAAGAAGTGAAAATCCGCGCCGAGCAGGACGAGCTGGCAAAAGAAAAAGCCGAGCTGGAATTGATTCTTGGTTCTGAAGCGCGCTTAAAAACTCTGGTCAAAAATGAACTCAAAGCTGCCGCTGAAGAGTTTGGCGATGAGCGCCGTTCACCGCTGGTGGAGCGTGGCGAAGCCCAGGCCTTCAACGAGAAAGACCTGTTGACCGCTGAGCCGATCACCGCAGTGCTCTCTGATAAAGGCTGGATCAGAGCCGCCAAAGGTCACGATATAGACCCGACCAGCCTGAGCTACAAATCCGGCGACAGCTTCCTCTCCGCCGCGCTCGGGCGCAGCAACCAGAATGTCTTCCTGCAGGATTCCGCGGGTCGCTTCTACGCCCTGCCGGGGCACACCCTGCCCTCGGCTCGTGGCCAGGGCGAACCGGCCACCGGGCGTCTCAATGTTGCCTCCGGCGCAATGTTTACCGATGTCATCATGGGCGCCGACGACCAGAAAGTGCTGCTCGGCACCGATGCAGGCTATGGTTTTGTCGGCAAAATAGGCGACCTCTACACCAAAAATCGCGCCGGCAAAGCGGTGGTCTCGCTGCCCAAAGGCGCGCGCATCCTCTCGCCAAAATTGGTCTATGATGAGAATGCGCTGATCGCCGCCGTTAGCAACGAAGGTCGCCTGTTGGTCTTCCCGATAGCCGAGTTGCCAGAGCTGGCGCGAGGTAAGGGCAACAAGATCATCAATATTCCCGGTTCACGACTACAGGCCCGGGAAGAGTTTGTGGTCGACTACGGCGTGATTTCGGAAGGTGATTCGCTGGTGGTCCACTCCGGCAAGCGCTACCTGGTTATGAAAGGCAAAGACCTCGAGCACTACCGCGGTGAACGCGGCCGACGCGGCCATAAGTTACCGCGCGGGTTCCAAAAAGTGGACAAACTCGACATAGAAAAAAGCTAACCGTGCAACAGCACATCAGTTAATAAAAGGAGAGCATCATGGAAGATAAGTTTGCAGCCATTCAAACGTTGGTTGTTCAATACGGCATCAAAGTGCTTATGGCGCTGGTCATCTTTATCGTCGGTAAATGGGTGATCAAGCGACTCTCGGCGATGCTGGAAAAGCTGATGGAGAAGAACGCCATCGACCCGGCGATTCGACACTTTGTCGGCAGTCTCACTTACTACGGCCTGTTGATCTTTGTCTGCATCGCCGCGCTGGGTCAGCTCGGCGTTCAGACCGCCTCGTTTGTCGCCATAATTGGTGCTGCCGGCCTCGCTGTGGGTTTGGCCCTGCAGGGCTCGCTGTCCAATTTTGCCGCTGGCGTACTGTTGCTGATCTTTCGCCCGTTCAAAGTTGGTGACTTTGTCGAAGCTGCAGGCACCGCCGGCGTGATTCAAAGCATCCAGATCTTCACCACCGAGCTGCACACCGGCGACAATAAAAAAGTCATCGTTCCCAACGGCAGAATTATTGGCGACAACATTATCAATTACTCCGCCAACGACACCCGCCGCATCGACCTGGTTTTTGGTATTGGCTATCAGGACGATATCGATGCCGCGCGCCGCGTGCTGGAAGAAGTACTCGCCGCCGATGAGCGCATCCTCGACGACCCGAAACCGGTTATTGCCGTAGTTGCCCTAGCGGACAGCAGTGTCAACTTTGTCTGCCGGCCCTGGGTTAAAAGCAGTGACTACTGGCCAGTGCATTTCAGCGTCACCGAAGCGGTCAAAAAAGCCTTCGACGCCAATGGCATCTCCATCCCGTTCCCGCAGCGGGACGTGCATCTGCACCAGTAATATTTGCTGGT
>JALRJD010000283.1 GCA_023255165.1 Porticoccaceae bacterium
ACGGGAAAACTGATTGACTGCCAGTCACTGCTGGCAACAATTCCCGGAATCGCCAACTCACCGGAGTTTGCGCCGCCACTTTCGACCTTGAGATAGAAACCACCGGCCAGAACATTCGCCGCGTTAACCAACTTGATATCAAATGAGAAGCTACCCGAGGCATAGTCACTCAGATCAACCGCTGACGTCGGGCCAACCACCAGGCCGGCGTGGCCAGCATTTGCGCTGTAACTGACCTGCAATACATCGCCACGCTCGCTGTCGGTAACCACTTTCCAGTCGACGCTGTCACAGACTTCCGCGCCACTGCAGTCGGGGTCGGCGTTACCGTAACCCAACGTTGAATCAAAGAATGAAAGCTGCGCATCGCCACCCCAGATGGCATCGACAGCGCCATTGTTGAGGATAAACAGATCGGTGCCGGTATCAACCTCGGTGACGTTGACAGTGCGTGTAACGACTGCCGAGTTGCCGGCGTCATCGGTGGCAGTGTAGGTCAGGGTATAGGTTCCAACTGCCGCTTCAACGCTGCCGCTGAGAACAAGTTCAACGTCGCTGTCGGCCGCATCGGTTGCCGACGCGCCGGCATCAGTGTAAGCGGTGCCCTGCTCAACCGTTACCGTTGCATCACCATTTAAGGTGATAACCGGATCAGTGGTGTCGGCAACGGTCACGGTTCTGGTTTTGGTCGCGGTGTTCCCGGCCGCATCTGTAGCGCTGTAGGTCAGGGTGTAACTACCCGCCGCCGCGCCGACTGTGCCCGTGGTGGTCACGGCCACAGAGCCGTCGTTTGCATCATTGGCGGTGGCGCCGGGGTCGCTAAAACTGCTGCCCTGCTCATGGTCTACGCTGGCCGACCCCGCAAGTGTAATCACTGGTGCTGTGGTATCCGCCGGTGGCGTGGGGGTTGAGGGAGTAGAAGAACCTCCGCCACCACCGCCGCATGCTTGCAGTGTCATTGTTGAAATCAGAGCTAGAGATAGCGCTTTTGATGGAAAATTCACTTTTTACCCCCTTTGTTATTGTCTGCTATTTGAGTGCAGATATTTGAATGCGCGACAGGATTCCACAGCCACCTATGTATAAGTACATATATGCGTTGACAGTGGTATTACTTGCGACAAGGGGGTAAAAAAGTAAGGCCCCTCGAAAGGGGCCTCTTTTTTAGAGGGGTGATTAAGAGCGGTGTATTAAAAGGCGCTGGATAAATAGCGTGGCTGGAAAGGCGCTAGTACTAACCGGCCCTAGAAACTCCACTTCAGATCCAGAGCAACGGTGGTTCCCGGCTGCTCTTCGTGGGTCACCACCGAGTTCTGGGTGATCTCGACTTTTTCATCCAGCAGATTCTTGAGCCGCAGTTTCAGCGTCAGCTTTTCCGTTGGGTAGAAGAAATAGGTCAGATCCAGTGAGTTAAACGGCTGTTCATAGGCATCCGGTGAACCATTGCGGCCGGCGAAATAGAGCCGCTCACCAAAGACGTTATAGATCAGCATGGCGCTGTGGCGACCATCGGCGGAGTCGTAACCGAGCTGGACATTCACCGCATAATCAGAGGCACCGGCCAGGGGGCGTGTGGCATTGGTTGGCGCATCCGCAAACTCGCCCGCGGTTAACTCTGAATCAAGCATTGTGAAGTTGCCCGAGACAAACAGTGGCTCAAAACTGCTGCCAAGAAAACCAAGCCCTTTCAGCCACTCCAGTTCCAGACCATAAACCGTAGAGCTCTCTGCGTTGACAATTTCCGTCGCCAGGGCTTCTTCAAATGCCGCCGCTTCAAAAAATTCAATCGGGTTTTGAATATCCTTGTAGAACAGCGAGGCGGTGAAGTTATCGCCACTGGAGAAAAACCACTCGGCACGCAGATCGTAGTTGGTGACGGTGGCCGGAATCACATTGGCGTTACCGCTAACCCGGGCGCCGGTGATCGGGTCCAGATAACTCGACGGAGTGATCTCGCGCAGATCCGGGCGTACCAGCGTTTCGCTATAGGCAAAGCGCAACTGGAAGTCCTCGGCCCAGAAGTCCGGCTTGATATAGGTCAGCGAGACCGAGGGATAGAAATCATCGTCTTTAAACACGGAATTTAACAGCTGATTTTCATCACAACTAAGCTGGCAGCCTTCAAACTTGAGCGGGTTCCAGGGAATACCCACCTGGCTGTAATCTTCCCAGCGCGCGCCGAGATTAATGCGCCAGGTTCGGTCATACATGACATCAACCATGCCATAGACCGAGGTATTGGTCAGCGCCGCCAGATAACTCTCGCCGTTGCTGGCCACCACTGCAATGCTAAAGGCATTGGCCGGGTCGAGAATATTGGCGTCGCTGAATATATCGGAGACCATACCGACCGATTGCCGGGCAACGTTGATATCGTCTGTTCCCAAACCAAATTCCAGCTGCTGGTAAGTGCGCACTTTTTGCGAATAGCGATAGCCACCGCTGAATGTCACCTCGGTTATCGAAAACTCCAGCGGCAATGTCAGGTCATAGCCGTAGCTCTCGACATCATCGTCGAGATCGGTAAAGCGAAAATCACCCGCCGAGGATGACGCCTGAAGATTTTGCGTCATCACCGCTGCGCTAAGTGGGTCAACCGTGGTCTTGTAGAGCACATTGGTTTCATTGGGAATATCGGTGCGCGATGTGGCGTCGGAATAAAACCAGTCGAGAGTCAACTCGTCGAGCCAATCAAACTTGTCGAAATGGATCAGATCGCGGGTGATACCACCAAAGCGATGAAAACCGCGAATCTGGTTGACGATCATATTGCGCTCTTCAAAGCGTGTTCGATACTGGCGAAAACCCTGGCCATCACTGAGCGGAAAACTTGAGGTAAAGCTGTCGGTAATCGACGCGCGGTCATCGGTGTTGCGCAAAAACAGGCTGGTGGTTTCAATGCGGTGGTCATCGTACCAGCGCCAGCCAAAGCCGGCGTTGCCGGTAATATTGACGCTGTTGGTTGACTGCATTTTGCTGGCGAAAATATCCTCCGGATCACCAAACGAGCGATCGATCGAATCTTTATTGACCCATTCGTTGCCATAGACCGCGCCGAATATAAAACCCAACTCCATACCATTTTCGAGATAGAAATTGTTGCCAACGTTGGCCTCGATGCTGCCGTTGATATCTTCGGACTGCTCGGCAATATCAATATCGCGGTTTAATTGCAGCGCCAGATCGCGGTTAATCGCCTCTGCATCAGCCAGTGTTTTGGTGCCATCGCCCAAATTAATGCGCGCGAGAATATCGATCGGGTTCAGTGAGCCGCGGTACATTTTTACCGCAGACATCAGATCGCCGGACAGGGCGCGCGAACCATCATCTGTGCCGAGGCTGTCATCACCGCCACCTTTATAGGAGAGCACATCGCCGCGGGTGTCGAGATTTTGTTTGGTGCCCAGTTCCAGATTAAACATAAACTGGTCGGGAATACTGCGGGTGCGAATATCGATCAGACCGCCACTAAAGGCCGCCGGCATTTCCGCTGAGTAACTCTTTTTTACTGCGATCGATTTTAAAATCGAGGTTGGAAAGATATCCAGCGGGATAACATTTCTGGTCAGGTCCGGGGAAGGTATCACCGCACCATTTAACAGCGAGTTGGAATACCGCTCACCGAGCCCGCGGACAAACACATATTTGTCATCCACCAGCGTTACGCCTGGCACACGGCGCAAAGCCGAGGCCACCGTGGAATCGCCGATGCGGCCAATTGTCTCGGCGTCAATAATATCGGCAACTACTTCACTCTCAAGGCGTTCGATAATCACGTCATCGGCGGCGGTTTTAAGTTTGGAAAAAACAACGACCTCTTCGAGAACAGGTTCGTCGGCAATACTTTTCATCTGCCCAAAGACGCTGCTGCTGATCCCCAACAGGGTGATCGCAGCTATTTGCGCACTGAGTAATGTCATTTTGTCTGTCATGTCTGGACCTTTAACCTGTGGAATCAAAAGCATGTGGAATCAAAAGCATGTGAAGTTGAAAAGGGTGCCGCACCGCGACACCCCCTATGCAAAGTCCAGGTTCTACTCGAACCACAGCGGCTGGGCGCGGCTGCCATCGTGCAACCCGTAAGTCCAGCCCGCGGTCCAGTCATTGTCAGCTGATACAGCGCCAATAATGGTTGAGCCAACCGGTGTTGGAATGGTGTCGCTGCCGACAACCATGTCTGCCACAGGGACAGAGTAAAAGCCATCCAGAATAACCAGCTCGGCGTTGCTCGCAGCGGTCGGGTCGTCACCGGCTTCAGCAGTTTGATAGAGCAGGTTGCCATTGCCGGTCAGCCAGTCCGCAGTGGTCGTGCCATTCGGCAATGTGTTGCCCTTGGTCAAATCCTGACAGGCAATAATCGTCGACTCGACCGACATGTTGCCGTCCTGTGCCGCTTGCAGGCCTTCGTTGTCAAGACGGAAACACCAGTTGAAATCAGGGTCGCCGAGCAGCTCATCAGGGCCGTATGAACCGGTCACGATGGCGTTCTGAATGGTTGGGAAGTGCGCTTCACGAATGCGCAGACCCTGGCCTTCTTCGTGGGTGCCGGTCTGGTTAGCCGAGATAATGCAGGTCAGGTTTTTGATGGTTGCCTGGGAGTTAAGACCGCGAGCGATAAAGTCATCGATAGTTGCCTGGTCTTTGCTCGAATAACTGCCGATACCGTCGGATTCCACACAGCGGTTGCCGTCGGTTGCCGATTGAATCACCAGCGCATTGGTGATGGTGCCGCGATAGCCTTCGTCAATATCGAGGGCATCGTCGCGCACATAGACAGCCACATAGTTGGTGATATCAACAGCGCCGCCAAAGAACTCAACACCGTCATCGTAGACGCTGTAGATTTCCAGATTTTCAATCAATGTGCCGTTGCCCACTGCGTTAAAGGTGATACCGTTAAGCTCGTTGCCCGGCGCCACTTCGGCACCAGTGTGCTTAACCACCATGTAGTTAATGACGCCGGAGTTATCGGCATTGTTCTCACCACCGTAGTGGCTCTCGCCAACATCGGCCTTGCCCTCGGAGGCCACATGACAATCGCTGGTAGTCACATCCGGATAGGTGCCAATGTAGGCGCATTTATTGGTGACACCAAAACCGTTGATCACCAGACCGCCCCACTCGCCAACATCTTCCGGCCCAACAGTATGGAATACCGCATCAGTCTGCGAAGTCAGTGTAATTGGCTGTTCAACGGTACCGTTGGCGCGCAGCTGTGAGCCACGGTTAATCACCATAAAGTCGTCGGCGCTGCGGAAGGCCAGTGTCGCGCCCGCGGCAATTGTCAGCACCGGGCCATCGCCGCCTTCCGAGATACCCGCGGCAGCCAGATCGGCATCCGTTGAGTAGTCCTGACCAACAACCAGGCTGCCTTCAAAGATATGTACGCCATCGCCAATATTGGGAATGGCCAGATCAAAGGTTAAAGGGTTGTCGATATCGACAAAGCCTTTGGAATAAATGCAATTGGTTCCGTCAAATGAACCCTGGGAAACGGTACCGGCCAGGGTGTAAGAGGCGCAGCTGACTTCAGTGTTGCCTGTGCCCTGATTGGTGACATTGGTTACTGTATCGCCAATCGAGGTTTGATTGCTGGGTGCGATATTGATATCACCACCGCCACAGCCGGTCAGGGCGAATGCAACTGCGCTGGAAATAATTAATTTGTTAATGGACATTGATAACTCCCGAAAAAATTTCTGTTGAGGTGTTTAACCCGGGAGAAAGTAACAGTGCTTGATGACGGTTCAGTGAATAACTGGTGGCAATTTGGTGACAGTTTCATGGCATTTTCGTGACAGTAAAATCTGCACAAAAAAATTGCGTCGCAGAGCCACGGCGCACCAACTTAACACTCCGATAACAGATTGCTGACTACGGTATTTGCGGTCAGATGAGGATTTCCGCGGGCTTGCGCCCAACGGCGGGATTGGCATGGGGCTTGCTATGCAGAGGTGTCGGCCTGGATTACCAGGTCAATTCTTCAGGACGAACTGAGAGTGAGATAAGAGCCCAATGATGAAATATTATTCCCGCCGCTGGATAAAACCCACGGATTTAAATCCCGCTGAACGTCTTTTTGGCGGAACCGCAATGGCCTGGATGGACGAGGAGGCGGCGATCTTTGCCGCCTGCCAAATGGGCACCGACAGAATTGTGACCAAGTTTATTTCCGAAATTAATTTTCAATCTCCAGCCAAAGTGGGAGATGTTATTGAGTTTGGCCTGGCTGTTAGGGAGGTCGGGCGCACTTCGCTGACGGTCTCATGCGAGCTGCGCGAGAAACACTCTGGCGAAACAATTATCAGTGTTCAAAAAATTGTTTTTGTGGCATTGGATGAAGAGGGAAACCCGGTGCCGCATAAAAAATATCTGGAGGCTAACGATTCAAAAGAGGCTGTTGATAAAGAGCCCCTCCCAACAACCCTCACCGCATGCGCTGTGTGAGGGTTTGGCAACGGGAACCAGGTGAACGATTACTGGTGGCGAATATCTTTGCCCTTCACCACAAAGACAATTTGCTCGCAGAGGTTTTTGGCATGGTCGCCAATTCGCTCCAGTGAACGCACCACCCACAGCACATTGAGAACCCGGCCGATACTGCGCGGATCTTCCATCATATAGGTGACAAGTTCGCGCAGTGCGGTCTTGTAATCCAGGTCAATCTGGTTGTCTTCTTCGATAGTGCGCATCGCCGCATCGACATCAAACCGGGCAAATGCATCCAGGGCATTGCCGAGCATGGTGACCACCGACTGGCCGAGGTGGCGAACTTCGGTATAGCCTTTTGAGGTGCCATCTTCACTGGCAAGAATCACCGCATGATTGGCGATTTTTTTCGCTTCATCACCAATTCGCTCGAGATCATTAACTGCCTTGGTCACCATCATCACCAGTCGCAAATCGCTGGCTGCTGGCTGACGGCGAGCAATAATCAGAATACAGGCTTCGTCGATATCAACTTCCATATTATCGACCAGCTGCTCTTCCTTGATAACATCTTCGGCTAGTTGACTGTCCGCTTCGATCACCGCGCGCACAGCATTTTGCAGTTGCTGTTCAACCTTGCCACCCATTTCCATGAGCCGAGTGCGAATCTCTTCGAGCTCTTCATCAAACTGCTTCATGTAATGATTTTCAAATTTCATTTTGTCCATATTATTCTCCGCTTAGCGCTTCTGGCTTAAGCCAATTAACTCTTGATGTTGTTGCTTTATTTCTGCCCGTTCCTGCAACTTAACCCCCCAATCTCTAGCCCCCCAATCTCTAGCCAAAGCGACCGGTGATATAGGCTTCGGTGAGTTCATGCTCGGGCATGGTAAAGACCTGCTCGGTGGGATTCACTTCAATCAGGCGACCGAGGTGAAAGTAGGCGGTGCGATGTGAAACCCGCGCAGCCTGCTGCATTGAGTGGGTAACAATGGCGATGGTAAAGTTTTCACTCAACTCTTCGATCAACTCTTCAATCTTTGCCGTTGCAATCGGGTCCAGTGCCGAACAGGGTTCGTCCATCAAAATCACTTCCGGGCTTACCGCGATGGCGCGGGCAATACAGAGTCGCTGCTGCTGACCACCGGATAGTCCGGTGCCCGACTGATGCAGTCGCTCTTTCACCTCATCCCACAAACTCGCCCTGCGCAAACTGTTTTCCACAATTTCATCGAGGTCGACGCGAGTGTCTGCAAGGCCGTGAATCTTGGGGCCGTAAGCGACATTGTCATAGATCGACTTGGGGAACGGGTTGGGCTTTTGAAACACCATGCCGACTCTGGCGCGCAACTCCACCACATCCAATTTCGGTGCATAGAGATCTTCACCGTCCATGCAAATCTCGCCTTCGACACGGCAACTTTCAACGGTGTCATTCATACGATTTAACGAGCGCAGGAACGTTGATTTACCGCAACCCGAAGGTCCGATCATGGCAATCACTTCATTTTGCGCGATATCGATACTGACGTTGTGAATCGCCTGCTTGTCGTCATAAAACACATTGACATTGCGCATGGTCATTTTCGGCGCATCGGTAAAACACTGCCCCACGGTTACCTGATCGTCGGCCACTTCAAGATTCTGTTTGGCGTCAAGTTTCACTTCAATTTTCGCTTCCACTTTTTCTGCATTTGCGGCTGCCGCAGGCGTGGCGAGATTAGCTTCGTTCATACTGTTTTTCCTTATTACCAGCGACGCTCAAGGCGTTTGCGCAGCCATACAGCCGTGGTGTTCATAACAATTAAAAAGCTCAGCAGCACCATAATGGCGGCGGAGGTTTTTTCGATAAAGGCGCGCTCGGGGCTGTCGGCCCAGAGGAATATCTGCACCGGCAAAACCGTCGCCGGGTCACTAAAGCCGCCGGGGATATCAACAATAAAGGCGACCATGCCGATCATCAGCAGCGGCGCCGATTCTCCCAGCGCCTGAGCCATACCAATAATCGCACCAGTCAGCATGCCCGGCAGTGCAAGAGGCAACACATGGTGCAAGACCATCTGATATTTCGATGCGCCCATACCCAGGGCCGCTTCGCGAATCGATGGCGGCACCGATTTAATCGCCGCGCGGCTGGTAATAATTATGGTCGGCAGAGTCATCAGGGTCAGCACCAGACCACCGACAATTGGCACCGATCGCGGCACATGGAAAAAGTTGATAAAGATCGCCAAACCGAGCAGGCCAAAAATAATCGACGGCACCGCGGCGAGGTTGTTGATATTGACCTCGATAAAATCGGTCCAGCCATTTTTCGGTGCAAACTCTTCAAGGTAGATTGCCGCGGCAACGCCAATCGGAAATGACAATATTAATGTCAGTATCAGGGTCAGCAGCGAACCCATTACCGCACCGCGAATACCGGCCTGCTCCGGCTCTCGCGAGTCGCCGCGCGTGAACAGGTTGCTGTTGAATTGCAGACGGATCTTGCCCTGATCGTGTAACTGGGTGATCCACTCAACCTGCTTGTCGGTCAACCTTGCGGCGTAGGGTTCGCCATCGAGCCACGATTTGTAATAGGTATCGATATCGTCGTCGGCCAGCACCCAGACAGTCTCGGTTTCACCCAACAATAATGGGTTGGCGACCAGTCGATCCTTGAGATCAAAGCCGGCACCATTACTTACCAGAGCATTGAGTCGGCGCTTGTCGCCGCGGCCGGAGACATCGGGAAACTGGTTGCGCAGCGCCTGCTTAAGAATCACCTGCCAGTCGCCCTGAGCCAACTGACGGGGGTCGGCGAGATTGTCGACGCCAATCAACTCCTGATCGTAGTTCACCTCGAGTTGCAGATAGGTGATGCGAAACGCGCCATTGCCCTTGCTGACAATATCAGTAAACAGCACCAGCACCGCGGCCAGACCGATCATAATCGCGATGCGACCATACCAGCGGAACAGCTGCTCCGAGCGGTTGCGTCGGTTGAGCGACTTTCTGATCTTCCCCAGGTTGTCCAATGGCTTACTCATACTGCTCTCGATATTTTTTAACAATCTGCAGGGCAAAAATATTTAACATCAGGGTAACCGCAAACAGCATCAGACCAAGGGCAAAAGCCGCCAGGGTTTTCGGGCTGTCAAATTCCTGGTCGCCGGTCAGCAGAGTCACGATCTGCACGGTAACGGTGGTCACTGATTCCAGCGGGTTGGCGGTGAGCCTGGCAGCCATACCGGCGGCCATCACCACAATCATGGTTTCGCCAATGGCACGTGAGATCGCCAGCATAATGCCACCGACAATTCCTGGCAGCGCGGCGGGAATAATCACCTTGCGCACAGTCTCTGATTTGGTTGCGCCCATTGCCAGCGAGCCATCGCGCATGGATTGTGGCACGGCACTAATCACATCGTCGGCCAGTGACGAGATAAACGGGATAATCATCACGCCCATCACACCGCCCGCCGCCAGAGCGCTCTCGGATGACACCGAAAGGCCAAAGCTGGCACCGAGGTCCCGCAAAAAAGGCGCCACAGTCAGGGCGGCGAAGAATCCGTAGACCACTGTCGGAATACCGGCCAACACTTCGAGTGCCGGCTTGGCATAGCTGCGCACCGTTTTGTTGGCATATTCGGCAAGATAGATGGCCGACATCAGGCCAATTGGCACGGCGACAAACATCGCCACCGCTGAAACCAACAGCGTGCCGACAAACAGTGGCACTGCGCCAAAGCTGCCAGAGGAGCCAACCTGATCGGCACGAATGGCGGTTTGCGGACTCCACTCAAGGCCAAAGACAAAGTCGTGAATGGGCACTGATTTGAAGAACTGAATCGACTCAAACAACACCGAGAAGACAATGCCGACGGTGGTGAAGATCGCGACACAGGCGCAAGCAAGTAGCAATCTTTCGATCAGCTTTTCCACTGCCGGGCGGGCACGGAATGTCGCGGAGATTCGCGACCAGCCCCAACCCAAACCAACCAGTGACAGGGTCAGCATCAAAGCGGTCATGGCCCAGCGCGAGATGGTCTGCAACCTGAGCATAAGATCCGCGGCCGCCACCAGTTCCGGACTTTCACCTTTACGAGGAAGCAGGCCCTGGGCAAGATTGGAAATTTTATTGAGCAGCAAACTATCGCCCGAGGTACTGACAGAGACTGCACCAGTGGCGAGGGATTTAAGCACCATACTGTCGATCAGCAGGTCGTCGAAAATCATCCATAGCCCTAACAACAGCAGTGCTGGCAGTGCGCACCAGAGTGCCATGTGGGCACCATAATAGGAGGGCAATGAGTGAATGTTGCGGATGCCACCCAGCGGCTTGGCGACCGCAAGAG
>JALRJD010000036.1 GCA_023255165.1 Porticoccaceae bacterium
AGCTGGCTATGCGCCGGACAGTGTCAGCCTTGAGCATCACCCCTTTGGCACCATGATGGGTAAAGATGGCAAACCCTTTAAAACGCGCAGCGGCGGCACGGTCAAACTCGCCGATCTGCTGGTGGAAGCAGTGGAGCGCGCCGAGCAGTTGCTGCGCAGTAAAAACACCGATCTCGGCGACGCCGACATCAAAGCTATTGCTAAAAGCGTGGGTATAGGTGCGGTGAAATATGCCGACCTCAGCAAGACACGCACCAACGATTATATTTTTGACTGGGACAGCATGCTCTCGTTTGAAGGCAATACAGCGCCCTACCTGCAATACGCCTACACCAGAATTCGCAGCATTTTCCGCAAGGCCAACCTCGACGCCGATAGCTTTGATGCCACCATCAGCATTGGTGCGGCGGAAGAGAAAAATCTGCTGATGAAATTATTGCAGTTTGATGAAGTCGTCGATCAGGTTGCCGCCGAGGGCTACCCGCATATTCTCTGTAACTATGTCTACGAGCTGGCCAGCGCCTATATGACATTTTATGAGCACTGTCCGGTGTTAAAAGAAGGCGTTGCTGAAAGTGTGCAAAAGAGCCGTCTGCAACTGTGCAAGCTGACCTCGGAAACCATTGCCAAAGGGCTCGACCTGCTGGGTATTGAAGTAATGGAGCGAATGTAAACGTATACCCTTAAAGCTGCCCAGGTTGAAATCTTATTTTCCAATCTGGTTGCGATACAGAGCGGTGCTGACCGGATCCACACAGCAAAACGTGACTGACTCAATAAACGGATTCAGGCGCAGTGACGCGGCAATTTGCTGAATGGCAACACGGCTTGCGCGATTGGCGGGAAAGCCGAACGGGCCGCAACTGATTGGGTTAAAGGCAATACTGCGAACATTGTGCTGTTTGGCCGCCTCCATGGCGTTGGCGTAACAGATCGCCAACTTCTGCTCCTCCTGGTGGCCGCCGCCACGCCAAAATGGCCCTATTGCCTCAATGATGATTTTCCCGGAATCGGGAATAACCAGCACATCGCCGACATCAGGTGAATCGGACGGCTGGTTACCGTAGGGAATATAGGTTTTCATCTCTGGATATCGCGAGTTTACAACCGCCTCGACATCCAGGGCTGCAACCCCCCCTTGATGAATTTTTATACGGTGCACGCTGCCCTTCTTCCCCGCATTGAAATCGCTTTGAATGGAACGTGGCAGTATAGGGAAAAGCGTCTGTCAAAATATTGACCGCCATCTCACTATTGATGGCGGGTTGCCAAATGGCTCACACCTCGAGGTTAAGCTCGGTCTCTTAACCTCATGCACATATCGTCAAAGTGAATGCCAACATCATCACTAACCGGCGGGCTGAGCAAACTGACAACCACCACCGCAATCGAAGCCAGAACGAAGCTCGGTACCAATTCGTAAACATCAAAAATGCCGCCGCTGAGTTGCGACCAGGTAATCACTGAAATCGCGCCCACCACCACACCGGCCAGTGCACCCTGGCTGGTCATACGGCGCCAGTATAGACTGATCAAAATAGCCGGGCCGAGGGAAGCGCCGAGTCCGGCCCAGGCGTAGCTAACCACATCCTGAACCTTACTCTGTGGATCCAGCGCCATTAGCGCCGAGAGCGTCGCCAGAACCACCACTGCAACCCGACCAATTTGTAGACGCTGATCCGCCGACAGCGGCTTTTTAACCATCATTGGATAGAGATCTTCCGCCAGTGCCGCCGAACAGACCAGCAGCTGAGAATCTACTGTGCTCATAATGGCCGCCAAAATCGCCGCCAGCAAAATACCCGCAACCAGCGGATGAAAAATAACGCTGGTCAGGGTGATAAAGACTTTTTCCGGGTCAGCGAGCGGGTCGCTGAAAAAGACCAGGCCGCAAAAACCGACGGTTATCGCCATCAGATAACCAAAAAATGTCCAGCTGACACCGATAACCGCCGCCACGCCGGTCTCATTGGCCGAGCGGATCGCCTTAAAGCGAGCCAGCACATGGGGCTGACCAAAATAGCCCAGACCCCAGCCCATCAAGCCGATAATCACCATAAAGCCCAGTGGTTCACCACTGGCGCTGGTGAAGGGGTTGAGCAACTCCGGGTTGAGTGATTCAATTTTTGCCGCGGCTGCAGAAACACCGCCGGCATCCATTGTCACCAATAGCGGTACCGAAGCCAGTGCAATCAGCATAAGTGAACCCTGAAAAACATCAGTCCAGGAGACCGCCAGAAAGCCGCCAAACAGGGTATAAAACAGAATAAGGGCCACGCCGACAAACACCGCAATGTAGTAATCGAGACCAAATACTTCTTCAAACAGTTTGCCGCCGGCAATCAAACCAGAGGCCACATAAAAGAGGAAAAACAGCAGAATACTCAGCGATGAAATCGACTTTAACCAGATCTTGCTGTCGTTAAAACGGCGCTGCAAATAGGCCGGCACAGTTACTGCATCGCCCAACATATGAGTATAAATTCGCAGCCGCTTGGCGGTCAGCATCCAGTTTGCCGCCACACCAATGGTTAAGCCCAGAGTAATCCAGCCCGCCTCCAGACCCGCCAAATAGGCGTAGCCGGGCAGCCCGAGCAAAATCCAGCCACTCATATCCGAGGCCCCGGCACTCACCGCGGCGACCAGAGGCGACAGTTTTCTGCCCCCAAGAAAATAATCGCTGGCTTCTTTGGTCTTGGTGTAGGCGTAGACACCGATCGCCAGTACGACAGCGATATAGAGTAAAAAAGCAATGATGGTTGGCAGTGATAATTGCGACATGTAATCCCTCGTTATTATTTTTTAATTGCTCTGCCTGAATATTTTATTAAACCGCGGCAGTCGCTGAAATTTTAAAGATTAATCGCTTTGATTGCGCTCGAGAGACCCTCTTCCCCACGCTCAATCTGCAGCCCTTCAAAATCAAACAACACTGTATCAGCCAGCTGCGACGGTGATACGTTTTGCAGCGCGCTGAAAATACTCTCCACACGGCCGGGGAACTGGCGGTCCCACTGCACCAGCATCTCCTTGACCACATTGCGCTGCAACCCATCCTGAGAGCCGCACAGGTTACAGGGAATAATGGGGAACTGTTTTAGCTCGGCCAGAGCCACCAGATCATCTTCACGACAATAGGCCAGCGGTCGAATAACAATATTCTTTTTATCGTCGGAGAGTAATTTCGGCGGCATCGCCTTGAGCTTGGCCTGATAAAACAGATTTAGAAACAAGGTCTCGACAATATCGTCGCGGTGATGGCCCAGCGCAACTTTGGTGCAGCCAATCTGCTCGGCAAAGCCATACAAGGTTCCGCGGCGCAGACGCGAGCAGAGACTGCAGTAGGTTTTACCCTCAGGCACTTTGCTGGTGACAATGCTGTAGGTATCTTTTTCGAGAATATGATATTCAATGCCCAGCCCATCCAGATAGGCGGGCAGCACATGTTGGGGAAATCCGGGTTGCTTCTGATCGAGGTTGACGGCCACCAGCTCAAACTTGATCGGCGCGCTGGCCTGAAGATTTAGCAGGATATCCAGCATCGCGTAGGAATCCTTGCCCCCCGACAGGCAGACCATAATGCGGTCGCCGTCTTCAATCATATTGTAATCGGCAATCGCCTTGCCCACATTGCGCCGCAGACGCTTCTGCAGTTTGTTGGCTTCAAGCTGGTTTTTGCGGATTGACATAGTGGGCTCTGGGTGCGGTTGCTTAAAGCCGCCCATTGTAATTGCAGTGCAACCATTCACCAAGCGCAGCGCAACCATTTACCAAGCGCAGCGCAACCATTCACAGCATGTGGCTTTGTTATCTTTGTCTTTCTGTGTGGTGCTTTATTTAAACAAACCCTTTAACCAAAACCTATAAGGGCCAGCGGGTCTCCGGCGCATTAATGCGCTTGTCGTAGGCGTAGGTAATCTCGCCACTGAAGCCGAGAATATAGAGCGCCTTGTTGTCGTCGGCATAATGAGCAAAAAGCCGTAACAGGTGACGGTCGTCAGAGCCAAAATCCTGGCGATACCAGTCAAAAATCTTCGAGACCCGCAGCTCGTTCTTGTTAACAACCAGGCCACGAGGGTGATTGATAAACTCGACCACATACTGTTTTAACAGCTTGTCGGTGTTGGCCGCGGTAAACGCCTGCGGGTGAATCGCCGGGCATCCAACCGTCGCGCAGCTAAGACCAAAAACCACTTTGTAATCATTCCACACCGGACGCAGAATATGCTGCTCAATATCGGCGAGGGTCATTTTTTGCCCGGCTACACGCGCCTCCACCCGGCGGCTGAATCTGTCGTGATCCACGACATTGACTGGATAGAGTTTAAGCAGGCCCTCAAGTGTCAGAGCATTATAGAGATTAAGCCAATAGGCCTTCTGCTCGGTTTTACGGAAATCCCGGGGATCAATGGTGGAGAGCTGCTTGATATACTTTTTCAGTGTTTTGTGATCGCCGCGGCTGACATCGGCATAGCGAAAACGATTGATACCAGAAGGATGATTAGTGACCACATAGGTTTTTAAAAAGCCATCAAAAAGCCGGTGGTCTATAATGGCGGGGTTGGTTTCATTGCTGCTGTTCCACTGGGCCCAAACAGTACTTTCTTGGTGAGAGCTGTTTTGACCGGCAATAACCGTTGAGCTGGTTGAACCAACAGCAAAACCGGTTACCACCAGCAGTACCCATTTTAAGTTGCGCATAATGACATCCCTGTGCAGTGTTACATTAAAATATAAAACGTTATGTGAAAAATCTGTTATGCCGGTCATTGGGTTTGGCAGGTAATTGACAAAACCCTCGTCAGCAGCAGACGCCGACCGTCTTGGTAACACCGCCTGCAACAGCGATCAATTTGGAGTCCATAGAACTTTGAACAGCATCACCAAAATCACCCCATTCACCGCGCAACAGACGACACTGCTGGCAAAAGATCAGCAATTTGTCTGGCACCCCTACTCCTCGCTCAGCGCACCAATTCCCGCCTACGAAGTGGTTGCAGCGGAGGGGGTTTATCTGGAGTTGGCAGATGGCCGCAAGCTGATCGATGGCATGGCATCCTGGTGGTGCGCAATTCACGGCTACAATCATCCACTTTTAAACGCCGCGGCAAAAAACCAGATCGACAAGGTCAGCCACGTGATGTTTGGCGGCATCACCCATGCGCCAGCGGTCGAGTTGTGTGAAAAACTGGTGGCGATCACGCCAGCTGGACTGGATAAGGTATTTCTCTCCGACTCCGGTTCCGTGGCCGTGGAAGTGGCGATCAAGATGGCCTTTCAGTACTGGATATCCAGAGGGCAACCACAGAAATCGAAACTACTGACCCTGCGCCGCGGCTACCATGGCGATACCTTTGCCGCGATGTCGGTCTGCGACCCCGAGACCGGTATGCACCATATGTTTGACCAGGTTGTGGCCAGGCATTACTTCGCTCCGGCGCCGCAGATTGGCGTACATGAAACCTGGAATGAAGACGATATTGCCGAGTTCGCCAGTATTATCACCGAGCAGAAAGAGCAACTGGCCGCGGTAATACTGGAGCCCATTGTTCAGGGCGCTGGCGGTATGCGTTTCTATTCCGCTGATTATTTAAGGCGCGTTCGGGAACTCTGTGACCAACACAATGTACTGCTAATTGCCGATGAGATTGCCACCGGATTTGGTCGCACTGGGAAACTATTTGCCTGTGAATGGGCCGGCATTTCTCCCGATATTCTCTGCCTCGGAAAAGCCATCACCGGCGGCTATATGACCCTGGCCGCCACCCTATGCAGTGAAGAGGTCAGCCGCGGCATCTGTGAAGGTGAAGCAGGCTGCTTTATGCACGGCCCCACTTTTATGGGCAACCCGCTGGCCTGCGCGGTGGCCAATGCCAGTATAGATCTGTTGTTGAGCGGCGACTGGCAAGCCAATATTCAGCGCATCGAAAACAGACTCAGTAAGGAATTGGCTGTGTTTGCGCAACTGGACAATGTCGCTGATGTTCGCGTGCTTGGCGCTATAGGTGTGATCGAAATGCAGCAGCCAGTCAATCTGGCCGAGATTCAAAAGCGCTTTGTCGAACAGGGCATTTGGGTGCGGCCGTTTGGCAAGCTGGTCTATGTGATGCCGCCCTACATTATCAGCGACGAGCAATTAAAAATGCTGGTGGCGGGTATTTACACTGTGCTGACTAGCTAATAGCAGGAATAAGCAGACTAATCGCGCACCTGCTGGGGTGCCTTCTGCAGCAGGCTGGCGTCGTAACCCAGAGTAATCACCAGCTCGCGCAACTCAGCGTAAACCAAATCGGGAATCTGCGCGCTGCGCGCCATAATCCAAACATAGTCGCGACTGTTGCGGCCAATCACCGTGTACTGATACTCACTGTCGAGATAGACAATGCGATAGTCGGCCTTGATCGGCCAGACAAACTGCATACCCCACTCGGCATTGGTGGTACTGTTTCTGATAAAGCCGCGGGGATGATACATTTTTTGCTCGCCGTCAAAAGCGCCATCATTAAAACTGAATGTGGTGGCAATCGAGCCATCGGCATTGAGCTGATAGGACTCGACCGGGTTGTAGGCATCCTTTTCAAGAAATGTGGGAATATTGGCAATCACATACCAGTCACCCATAAAGCGCTGCAGATCCACATAATCCACTGTCGCCATTGGCTGCTGACTCGAACAACCCGAGAGCAGTGCGATGCCGCAGGCGACAAACCAAAATCGGAACAGGTTAATGGTTTTACTTATGCGCTTGGCAATCATCTTATTCCGCCCTCTCGGTTAATCTATCAAGCTGATCAAAAACACGCTGATAGCGCAGCGTTCCGCCGATTCGCAATTTGGTCTGCAGCGATAACCATTCTCCGGCCGCGTCATACTGCAAATCAATCTGCCCCTTGGGCAATGAAATCTGTCTGTGGATAATCTGGTCGGACTCGGAAACCCGCGAGCTGACCACAACCGGAACATTAATCCCTGATTCAGCATTTAGCAGACTGGTATTACCAGGCTCAGCAGACTCAAGCCAGAGTGGGTTCCAGTAGGCAAAACCGCGCACACAACCGGCAATGGTTTCCTGCTCGCGCTTACCCGCCAGATTTCTGTCGATCTGCAATCCGCTCTTATCCTTGCGCGCATCGACAACAGAGCGCTTGCCCATCTTTTCGGTTTCACTCTGCACCGACACCAGACAGCCCGACTCCCAGACTTCATTTGCCTGATGTAAATAGGTCACCTGCTTGATCATCAGCACTTTAAAATCAAGCGACATCGTTGAAGAGACCTGAACCGAATCACCCTGCCCCAGCAGCTCAAACTGGTGTCTGCCCACTTCCCGATCATCGACAAACACTTTAAAGTCGAGGCTCTTCTTGCCCTGTAAAGTCCACTCTGTTGCAGTGGCGATCGGCGCAACACATAACAGCAGCAAACTGACCCAAATTGAAAGGTGACTCACTGGCGATCTCCAGAGACTTTTCGCGCTGGCTTCCAGGGAAAAAAGGCATTAGTCGCTTCGATATAGTCGCGGTAGTCGGGGCGACGCTCAACAATGCCGCGCTCCATATTGGCCACACCGGAGACCTTTAATAACAGCAGAGTCATCACCACCGGCGCAACAAACACCCACAGCACCGACATCTGCGTCTCTATTGCGCAGGGCAGCACAAATATCGCCCAGCCCCACCAGATGCAGCATTCGCCAAAATAATTTGGGTGGCGGCTGTAGCGCCACAGGCCGGTGGTCAACGTCTGAGTTTCACGCACCACCAACTTGTTGAAACGATACAACTGAATATCGGCAACGGTCTCGAAAGCCATGCCCAGCAGCCACAAAAATACACCAATGCTGTGCAAGTAGCCCCAGCTAATCTCGGTGTCAACACTGTATTCCACGGCAAACAGCGAACTGATAATCCAGGCCAGAAACGCCTGGAACAGAAAAATAACCGCAAGACTTTTTAACTCAAAATGGGGAGAGAATTTTTCCCGTATCGCTCGGTAGCGACGATCTTCCGGCTGGTTGCGACTCCGCAGGATCAGAAAGCCACTCAGGCGCAGAGCCCAAATAACAACCATCGCCAGCAGCACCACACCGACAATATTGGTTGAGCCCGCAGTTGATGAACCAGAGCCCAGAGAACCAGAGTTATAAAAACCGCTGTAGGCATAGGTCGACGCAGTGAGCATCGACATCAGCGACCAGACATAGTCGACCACGCTAACGTCTTCGGCCACCAGACTCAGCAACCAGGCAGCCACAGCGACCAGTAGCAGCAGTGGCAGAGCCTCTGCCATCAGCTGAATATTGAGTCCCAAAAACAGGCCGTCAAACACAGGGTTATGCCGGTTCTGCCACAGCGGAACGACTGTCGTTGATCAGATCCGCAGCCCACATTAACAGCGGCATCAGCAACGCCCAGCCAATCGCCAGCGCCGCCAATGCAGCGGGGTAATTAACAAATTGCACCGCGCCCAGACGTTCGCCGGCCAGGAAAGCCATAGGACCAAAGATCGCCCCCATCGCCGCCGCCAATAGCCAGCGCTGCTTCATCCAGGCCATCGAGCTGTTAATCGTCGTGGCAAATAACGCCCACATAACCACCAGCCAGTAAGGGGCAAATTCGGCACCGGCAATCACTCCCTGATAAGAGAGCGAGCCCTGCAACACCAGCAGAGTTTCCCAGGTAAAACCAATTAACACCGCGGCGATTATCAGCAAAATTTCGTTGCGTTTGTGCTCCGTGCGCAGCAGGTGAATAGCGATTAACAGCATGGCAATTAACGACCCTTCCAGAGCACGGCCGGCACCCGCGCCGACAACACAGGCCAACCAACCAATATGGAAAATTGCAAAATTTAAAATGATATTCATGGGGCAACCCCGAAATAGCTTTTT
>JALRJD010000070.1 GCA_023255165.1 Porticoccaceae bacterium
CAGGTTTTAGGCTGGACGCGGCCTCTGCTTTAGCTGCAGATACTGGCCCAATTGACCAAACCGCAAATGATCAAGAAGCCCTTGCGGTTGTTAACCAGGGGTCGGGCCTGGCCGCTGGCCAGCTTCCGGTCTCGGGCGCACTGTTTCTCGCTAACCGCCAGGGGCCGGCACTTGCCAACAACTCGGGCACCCTTCAAATAACGGCTCATCAATTAGGCGCGGCGAAGGAAAGTCAGATTAACCCGGCTCTAATCAATAAACTGCCGAACCAGCCGGTCACAACGGGACTGGATCAGACCGCTCTGGCGCCGCAACAAAATGGTCAGCAGGGCCCCTTAGCAGCGTTGGCGGGTGTCACGAAAAACCTGCATATAAAGGCTGAAACCGTTACAGCAAATGGTAAACTGAGTGTCGCGGCGCAGTCTGACAGCACTCCCCAGAGCCAGCCGGAAATGGCCAAGTTAACCATTGGTCCGCAGGCCGCGGAGGCATTTCTCAAGCAGCATCGGGGGCGTCAGAATCTGCCAGCAACAAAAACAGAGGCTATAAGCCTGAATGAAAAGCTTGTCGCCAAGCTGATTGATAGCAAAGCTGTAACCGCCAGTGGTCTCGCCGCAATCAATCCGGCGCCGCTGACAACCGCCACCAGCTCTTCATTCTTTACCGCAACTCACTTTGCCGCAAATCAGGGTCCCGCCGAGCCAACCGATATGGCGGCTGAATTGCTGGCCGATACCGCGGTTGATGATCCGGCACTGGAACCACTGCGCCGACAGGACGAATACACGCAGCTCTCGCGTCAATTGACCGACGCACTGGGGCGGCGTCTGGCGGCACAGATTCAAAATGGCTCGTGGAAAGTTGAAATGGATCTTCACCCGAAAACCCTCGGCCGTGTGGAAGTGCAGCTGGAGATGAAAAATGGCCAGCTTGAGGCACAGTTTGTTGCCGCCAATGCCGCTACGCGAGACTTGATAAACGAAGGAATGCCGCGCTTGCGGGAAGCCTTTCTACAACATGGCACGGAAACTGCTTATATAAATTTAGCTACCGCCAATCAGGGGTTTTCTGACGGAAATTCGACAGCTTCTGGTCATGGCGAAAATGGATTAACAAACGATTTGTCCTCGGCAGCAGAGAGCGACAGCAGTAAAACTGACCAGCTGTCATCGGCCACCGGGCTCGATAACAACGGTCTTGATATATTAGTGTAACTAGCGCCCAGCCGATGTGGCGGACATGAGGAATAAACGATGAGTGACGAACAATTGGACGAAGAAGAAAAAGCAAAAAGCCCGATTTTGAAAATCATTTTGATTGTGGTTGGTATTTTGCTGCTGATCGGTTTAACCATCGGCGGAACGCTGTTCGCCAGCGGATTTTTTGATGCCGACAAAGAGGCCAATGCCGAAGAGGCTATCGCCGCGCTTGAAGCGGAAGCTGCCGCTCAGGCCGCTGCTGCGGAAGCCGCTGCCGCGGGTCCTGAAAAAGTAAAGCAGGACTCTCCCGAGTTGACCCGCTTTGAACAATCCTATTTTCAGATGCCGAAGCCGCTGGTGGCCAATATCGCCAATTCCCGCAAGGTGATGCAGGCGACGATTGCGATCATGACGCACTACGATAGCAGAGTAGTTGAGAATGTAGAAAAGCACGACTTTCCATTACGGTTTGCCATGCTTGCGGCAATGCGCAAGGTTACTGAAGCGGAAGTGGCCGACAAGGATTTTCAGACCAAGCTAGCCGAAACATTAAAGATTGAAATGAATGCCGTGCTTGAAACCCTGGAAGATTTTGGCGGCATTGAAGCGGTTTACTTTACTGAATTTGTTGTCCAGTGATGAACGCCCAGTAAAGCAAGCCCAGCAATACAAAACAGCAAAAATAATAACCAGATAAAAAACTGCGCGGCCTATTGGTTTACATTTTTCAAAAAATAAATTGAAAAATAACTAAAAACGAAAATAACCGCGCGGGACTGTGTGAGGGCCAAAATGGCTGAGAGTGACAATTTATTATCCCCGGAAGAGCTGGACGCGCTCACGGCTGGACTCGAAGACGGCTCAATCGAAGCTGATACCGGGCTCAACCATGATATCAGCGTTATGCGACACGACCTGACCAACGAAGACTCGTCGCTGGGCGTTAATGTCGGCGCCGTGGATATGATTAACGAGCGCTTTATTCGTCAGTTCCGTCTCGGGTTGCTCGAGGTTTTGCGCACCACGCCGAAAGTAAATATGGCCAATGTTCAAATTATGAAATTTGGCGAATATTTAAAAGATCTATCGGCGCCACTGTCGGTCAACACAATTAGACTAAACCCACTGCGTGGCTATTCCATGGCGGTGATTGAGCCGTCGATTGTGTTTGCCGCACTGGATAATTTCTTTGGTGGTTTTGGTCGCGGTTTTGACAAGCTGCCTCCAGGCAGGCTGTTTACACCCACCGAATCGAGCATTATTAAAATTATGCTCGACGTATTATTTGGCTCGCTGCAGGAAGCCTGGGCGCCAATCCTGCCGATTAAGTGTGAACATGTCAGCTCGGAAATAAATCCACAATTTGCCCAGATCGCCGACGAAAATGATCTGGTTGTTGTCAGCCGTTTTGTCGCCGACCTGGGTCGCGATGTCAGCGGCAATATCGATCTGGTCTACCCCTACAACTCACTGAAGCCAATCCGCGATCTGCTGCGCAGTCGAGTGCAAACTGGCGATGGTGACGATGTTTCCGATAAAGAGTGGAGCGCCGAATTGCAATCCGCGGCGGTCGATGCCGAGCTTGAGGTCTCTGTTGAACTGGCGCAGATAGAAACCACCTTGAGAAACTTTGAGGCGATGTGCGAGGGCGACATTATCCCGTTAACCAAAGGTGAACATGCACGCATCTATGTCAATGGCGTGCCGGTATTCGATGCCGATGTTGGCGCCAATGGCGCGCAGATGGCGGTGCGGATTATTAAACCGCTGTCACCACTAAAATAAATTTTGTTAGATCACTGAGAGAATCAATATGGCTGAAACCAATACAGACGTTTTAACTGACGACGCAGAAGCAACATCAGCGGCGACGGGCGGCAAAGGCAATAAAATTAATGCCGATGTTCTGCAGAATATTCCGGTTACCATTTCCGTGGAAGTGGGTCGCACCTCTTTAAAAATTCGCGACCTGATGCGCCTGACCCAGGGCAGTGTTGTCGAGCTCGATCGCCTGGCGGGTGAGCCGCTTGATCTACTGGTGAACAATACGCTGGTCGCCCAGGGGGAAGTGGTTTTGGTAAACGAGCGCTATGGCGTGCGATTGACTAGCGTGATTCCCACCGCTGATCGCGTCAAGAATCTTTAAGAGCGCTCTGGAATGCTTGAGCTTGGCTGGGGTGAATGGTTGTCGATGATGGCATCACTTGCGGTGGTTCTGGTATTGCTGGCGGGCACATTATTTGCGCTGAAAAAAATGGGCCTGAGTAATAGCGTTAGTGCGACAAAAAAGATGCAGGTGACAGAGGTGCACAATCTCGGTAACCGGCAAAAACTGATTATGGTCAGCGTCAATGACGAAGATATTTTACTCGGCGTTACCCCTCAGGCAATTAATCGCCTAGGCGGTTGGCCGCACAGTTCAGCTGAGATATCAGCCCGGATATCAGACAAGACTACAGAGCTATCCGCGCCCTCAGTTGAAACTAAAGCAGACGCTCAAACGGACACTCAAGCCGAGCAGATTTTCGCCGGCGATGGCAAATTCAAACAACTATTTCAACAGATTCGTGCTGTCACCGAAGGCACTTCAGTCGCTGCGGGCGCGGCGAGTAAAAAGAGCTGACTATGCTGGCCAATAAAACCCTTAGCGGTAAATGTCTGATCGTTTCCATGGCCTTGATTGCCCTCTCTGTTGCCTGGCCAACCGCGGCGCAGGTCGGCTTGCCAGTGGTCAATATGGTCGACGATGGCAGCTCCACCAAATACAGTTTGACCCTGCAGCTGCTGGCACTGATGTCGGTGCTGACACTGCTGCCATCACTGCTGTTAATGATGACCTCGTTTGTACGCATTATTATTGTTTTTTCCCTGCTGCGTCAGGCGCTGGGCACAGCTCAGACACCACCCAATCAGGTGCTGGTCGGTCTGGCGCTGTTTCTCTCGCTGTTTATTATGTCGCCAGTTTTAACCACCATCTACGACGATGCGGTAACCCCTTATTTTGAAGAGCAGATCAGTTTTGAAGCTGCAGTGGCCGCTGCCGAAGCGCCGGTGCGTACCTTTATGCTCAACCAGACCCGGGAATCCGATATCAGTATGTTTCTCGAGATAGCCAATAACACGGAAGTGAAAGAGCCGGCGGATGTTCCTTTTCTGACACTGGTGCCGGCCTTTATCACCTCGGAGCTGAAAAGCGCTTTTTCAATTGGCTTTTTGATTTATATCCCCTTCGTGGTGATCGACCTGGTTGTCGCCAGTGTGTTGATGTCGATGGGTATGATGATGCTGTCGCCGATGATGATCTCGATGCCATTCAAGCTGATGCTGTTTGTGTTGGTGGATGGCTGGACATTGATTATGGGGTCGCTGACCTCAAGCTTTGCGCTCGGTTAGGAGAGTTTAATGGACGCCGCACAGGTAATTGATTTAGGCCGCGAAGCACTCTGGGTTGCCGTGATGGTCGCCTCGCCGCTGCTCGGTGTGGCGCTGGCTGTGGGTCTGATTGTGGGTATTTTTCAGGCTGCCACATCGATTCAGGAAATGACCCTGAGCTTTATTCCCAAACTCGGCATTATGGTTGTCGCGCTGCTGGTATTTGGCAGCTGGCAGATTGGTGTGATGGTCGATTACTTTCAACGCATTTACGAGCGTATCCCCGCGCTGTTCAGCTGATGGACTTACTTGTCAGCGAAGTGGTTGAACGCTTTTACACATTGCTCTGGCCAATGATCAGAGTCTCGGCGTTTTTACTCGCCGCTCCCTTTTTCTCTCTGCGCGCGGTCAATGTTCGCGTGCGCGTATTGCTCGCCGCATTGTTGACGCTAATGGTTTACCCATTGGTCGACTGGCCGCTGGTCGACCCCTACAGCGCTGCGGGTCTGCGCGAAGTTTTTAACCAGGTACTGATCGGCACAATTATGGGCATGTTGCTGCAGATCGTCAGTGCCGCTCTGGTTGTCGGTGGTCAGGCCGTCTCCAGCTCCATGGGTTTGGGTATGGCCAATATGGTCGATCCCAATATGGGTAATGTGCCGGTGATTTCACAATTTTTTATTGTCTGCTCGACGCTTATTTTTATGGGCCTGGGCGGCCATGTGATTGTAATTACATTGATATTAGAGAGTTTTAAGGCACTGCCGATCGGTCAAATGCTGGCGCCGGATATGCTCATGGCAGTACTGCTGGAATGGAGCAGCATGATGTTCCTTGGCGCTGTGCTGTTGGCCTTGCCGATCATGATCTGTCTGTTGTTTGTCAACATAGGCATTGGCGTTATCACCCGCGCCGCACCGGCCTTGAATATTTTTGCCGTGGGTTTTCCGGCGATGATTCTGGCGGGTATGTTGCTGTTGGCCATGTCGATGACCAGCATCGGTTTTCGTATTCAATGGTTGTGGCGACAGTCGTTTGATGTTGTTGGCCAGGCGCTGGGGGTGACCTGATGGCGGAAAAAGACAACAGTGCCGAACGCAGCGAAGAGCCCACCGCAAAACGCCTTGAAAAGGCCCGCGAAGATGGCCAGGTGGCGCGCTCACAGGAACTTTCTGTTGCGGCAATGATGATTGGCGTGGCATTTTTTCTCTATCTTTTCGGCGGCTACTTTATCAGCCGGTTAACTGCGGTGTTTGCCGCCGGCTTTACCTTTGATCGCAAAGCGGTTTTTTCAGAGCGACTGCTGGCGCCGGCCTTCGGCAGCCAGGCCCTCGACAGTATGATGGCTGTGGTACCAATTTTTGTTGTGGCAATGATTATTGCCGTCGCCGCCGCCGGTTCCATGGGCGGTTACATTTTTTCCCTGAAATCGATCGCACCAAAAGCCAGTAAGCTCAATCCGCTCTCTGGATTAAAGCGCATGTTTGGTATGAAAGCGGTTGTTGATCTAAGCAAGGCGCTGAGCAAATTTGCTTTGGTCGCCTGCGTTTTATATTTGGTGGTCAGCGAAAATTTCCCAACCCTGATCAAGCTCGGTTTTATGGATCTGGAGCCGGCGCTGCAAGAGGCCGGGCGAGTGATTGGCTTTGGCACCGTGCTGGTGACCCTGACCTTGCTGATTGCCGCGGCAATCGATGTTCCCTATCAGCTGCATACTTTTAACAAGCAGATGAAAATGACCAAGCAGGAAATCAAGGATGAAATGAAAGACACTGAGGGACGCCCCGAGGTCAAGGCACAGATACGCCGCAAGCAGCGTGAGATTGCCAGCGGTATGATGATGGCGGCGATCGCCGACGCCGATGTGGTGATCGTCAACCCGGAACACTTTGCCGTCGCTCTCAGTTATGACCCCTCAAAAGATGGCGCTCCAATTATGGTTGCCAAAGGCGCTGATTTACTCGCCCAGGCCATTCGCGAACGCGCTCGGGAAGAGGGCGTACCGATCTTTTCGTCACCGGCTCTGGCGCGATCAATTTTCTTTACCACCGAGCTCAATGAGGCGGTGCCGGAATCGCTGTACTATGCGGTGGCTCAGGTGATAGCCTACATATTCAACCTGAATAGCTTTGCACGCGGCGCCAAAACCGCGAAAAAACCAAACCCGAAAGTGCCGGACAATATGCGTTATAACGCTGATGGAACACTGGCGACCTAAACGATTTCAGGCGCAGAAAAAAATAAAAAACAAAAAGTGAAAAATAAAAAGCAGAAAAACCTATGAGAGATAATCAAACAGAACCCACTTTTGAATTGCATGAATGGTTTGATGGTGGCGATATTTTTTGTCGTCCGAAAGACAAAAAACGACTTGCCGCCACCATCGATGCGATTGTTGAAAAAGATCTTGGCGTTGCCATTATTGGTTCCAATGAAGCGATTCTCGATCATTACTGCCGCATGCTGACCGCGCGCATGCGCGAGCACAACCGCTTTGAGCTGGAAGTTTTTTTGCCGGTAACCACCGATAGTCTGTTAACCCGCTTTAATGAAATGCTTGCCGAAATCAGCATGGAGCAGGCCTCCGCCAGCCCTGCGCCAGATCAGCCGGTGCGCCTGATGGTGATCAATGACGCCCGTATGATTAACGACGAACAGTGGGGGCTGCTGGCGCGACTGCTGTCCGATTTCCCCGGCGTCAATGTCCGCCTGGTGCTGGTGATCAACAAATCCGGCTGGCCAGCCCATGAAAACCTGTTAAATACTCTCGGCCGAAAAATGCAGCGCTGGGTGGTGGAGGCGCCGGCCACCGAGGAAGCGCGCGAGCTGCTCGATGCCGCCGAAGAAAATGGCTACCTGAGCGAAACTGAAGCCCTGTTGATCGATGCCGGGCTCGGCGCAGTGGTCTCCGGCCGACGTGGTGACTATGACGATAACAACGAAGAGGGCGAAGCCGATCTCAACGATCTGGATCCGGATTTGCCCAACCTGCCAGAACTGGATATCGATGTTCTGCTCGGCGCGGATGACAAGGATGAGCTTCTCGACAACCAACAGTCTCAGACCGGGCAGAATCGTTTTTGGCCGGTGGCCATGATTGTCACTGCGAGCCTGGCGCTAACATTATTGATTATCACCTGGCTCTACCCCGGTTATCTTGGCAATACGTTTCAGACTTCGGCGACTGTGGACACGATTGCAGGCGCGGAAACGGGTGAAAGTATCGAAAGCCGGAATATAAACGTCCCGGGCCAGACGCTATCAGAGAGTGGCGATAATATGACAGCCAACAATGTTACAGCCTATCGAGTTGAATCCATCGCCATACCCAGCGACGAACAGCTTGAAGCCCGGCGCCTGCAAAAGGCCGAGCAATTAAAGCTAGCGCCCGCAGCGGATAAAGCGCCCGCTGCCGATAAAACGCCCGCTGCCGATAAAACGCCCGCGGCGGATAAAGCGCCCGCTGCTGATAAAGCGCCCGCAGCGGATAAAGCGCCCGCAGCGGATAAAACGCCCTCAGCCGAACCAACGCCCGTAGCCGAACCAACGCCCGTAGCAGATTCAGAGCCCTCAGCAGATCCGTGGCATTGCCCGAGACTACGGCGTCAGCCTTGACGACAACACCCTGATGTCGTTCGCTAACAAGATGGCGGTCGGTGAGGAAACCGTCGGATCATTCCAAGACTACGCGTTGACTATCGCCAAATCGCTATACCCGACCCTGTCCGAACAGTTCGATCTGGGACGCACGTTCAGTGATCTGACCTCCAACTACCGTGACATTGCGGCAAAGACGTTGGAGATCGACGCTAACTCTATCGATTTCACCGATCCGCAATGGGCGGTTGCTGTCACCTATCAGCCTGACCCGAAGACTGGGGAGCAGAGGTTGATGAACATGCGTGAATGGCAGGACTATCTGCGTCAGACAGAGTCGTTGGGTTATCAGTACACAAGTGAAG
>JALRJD010000084.1 GCA_023255165.1 Porticoccaceae bacterium
GCCATTGAAGCCGGTGATACAGAGACCGGCGTGACTATTATGCAAATGGATGCCGGCCTCGATACGGGGGCGATGCTGAGCCTCTCACGCTGCACTATCGACAGCGATGAAACCAGCGCCAGCCTGCATCACAAGCTCGGACAGCTAGGCGCGCCTGCACTGTTGCACACTCTGCACAATCTCGCCGCCGGCACTGCAGTGGCGGTGGATCAGGACGATCAGCTGAGCTGTTATGCGGAAAAGATTGAAAAGTCGGAAGCCCAGATAGACTGGAGCCAACCAGCCCAAACGTTGAACAGAATCATTCGCGCCTTTAACCCTTTCCCGGTGGCCTACACCACGCTGGGTGAACTGCGAATCAAAGTCTGGCGGGCGAACGTATCGGAAACCATTCCGGGTCAGCACAACAATCTCCCGGCCGGCCAGATTATTGCCGCGGACAACAATGGCCTGCTGGTTCGCTGCGGAGAGCAATCCTTGTTGCTGTGTGAAATCCAGTTGCCGGGCAAATCGCGCATGACAGTTGCAGAGATTCTCAACTCCCGTGCCGAGCTGTTTGCGCCCGGCACCCGGCTGGGCGCCTGATGAATACCCGCGCCGCGGTGGCCGAGGTAATCGCCCAGGTTCTGCGCGGTAAATCACTGTCGGCGCTGCTTCCCGAATACAGCAGCAAAGTGGCGGAAAAGGAAATTGGCCTGTTCAAAGAACTCTGTTTTGGCACCTTGCGCTGGTACCCGGCGATCGAATTGCTGCTGCAACAGCTTATGCAAAAACCCCTGCGCGAAAAAGAGTTTGAAGTCCAGGGCCTGCTGGCCTGCGGACTCTATCAGTTGATGCACACCCGCGTCGCCGATCACGCAGCGCTCAACGAAACGGTTGCCGCAGTAACCAAACTTAAGCGCCCCTGGGCCAAGGGATTGGTCAACGGCATCCTGAGAAATTTTCTGCGCCAGCGCGAAGCGCTGGAAGCCCGGCTGAGCAAAAATCCGGTCTTTACCCACGCCCACCCCCAGTGGTTGCTTGACCGGCTGTTTAATAGTTGGGGTTCGGAAACCGCTCGGCAGATTATTGCCGCCAACAACCAGCGCGCACCAATGTGTCTGCGCGTCAATCAACTGCAGGGGTCGCGGGACAACTATCTCGCGCAACTGAGTGCAGCAAATATTGCCGCTCAAACGGGACCCTTTGGCGAGCAGAGTATTGTGTTGCAGGCGGCAACCGATGTTGGCGAGCTGCCCGGCTTTGCCGCTGGCTCCGTTAGTGTTCAAGATGAAGCGGCGCAACTGGCCGCATCGCTACTCGATCTGCAGCCGGCACAGCTGGTGCTCGATGCCTGT
>JALRJD010000142.1 GCA_023255165.1 Porticoccaceae bacterium
ATCGAGTGGCATAGTCTGCGACAGCAACTGGTGATCGCCGAACGCGAGCGCATGAAAGTGGATCATCTGGCCACCCGCGCCCGTGAAAAACTGCATCAGGAAGCGGAGAATATGGAAACCCGCAGCATCGATGCCCAGGCGATACAGCAGCATAACTTTCGCGCGCGCATATCCTAGCCAACAAGGCTCAGGCTTTCTTTTTCTCACATTCTTTTATTTCACTGCATACCAATAAAATTCATCCTGTCGCGATTTGGCACAGCTCTTGCAAATATCCTCTGTAACCAGATTACAGAACAGGATTAACAGCTCATATGCTTGAATCAAAAAATATTTTTCTCGATATAGGGCGGCCCGCAACGCTGGACGCGGCGGGCGCTTCAGATCTATCGCAGGAAACGGCAGCGGAATCTCCGGGACAGTTTGCGGCGGTTTTTGGCAACGCGGCGGCAACCCTGAAAGTGGCCAAAAGCGGCAATGAGTTGCCGCAATCCGGTGACCGAAAGCCGGCGCAGAACGAGGTGTCTGAGCGCGACCAGGCACTGTTTTTTAGCCGTACATTAAAGGGTGGCACAGCGCTGATTATTGGCGGTGACGAACCGACAGATGAAGGCTTGATCGCCTTTGCCCGAGCTCAGGGTATGGATCCCCAGGCTCTGGGCTTGCTCACCGCGGCCAATGGTGACGATGCGCTTGCACTCAATACTGCGCCAGCTGTACTAGAGCCCTCAGCCCAGCTAGTGGAGCCCTCAGCCCAGTTAATAGAGCCCTCAGCTCGGGTAATCAAGCCCTCAGCTCAGGTAATCAAGCCCTCAGCTCAGCCGATAGAGCCCTCAGCTCAGCCGATAGAGCCATCGGCACAAGCAATTGACGCCGATTTGTCGCAAATGGCGGGCGCCAACCTAACCTCAGGTTTTAGGCTGGACGCGGCCTCTGCTTTAGCTGCAGATACTGGCCCAATTGACCAAACGGCAACTGATCAAGAAGCCATTGCGGTTGTTAACCAGGGGTCGGGTCTGGCCGCTGGCCAGCTTCCGGTCT